>JAJRSV010000214.1 GCA_024278655.1 Bacteroidota bacterium
ATCGTCATTAACAATCTCATCCACATATTTTTCAGGCAGCTTTTTACTGTACCCGGAAAGGTATTTGTTGATGAATTCTTTTTTGACTTTAGTGTCCGGCTCGGTAATATAGACCAGTTCATATCTTCTCTTCTTAAGTCTCTCCAACGATTCACCGGCACCGCAGGAATAAATAACTTTTACATTATCGTTGTAATCATCCGGAAGCCAGTTTAACAAGAGTGAGTTATCGTCGTTGTCAAATTCATCCAGTCCGTCGATAACAATAAGAATTTTTTGCGGTGCTTTTTGAGCAATCAATTCCCCGAAATAATTTTTCAACTGCTCTCCGGTGTTCCCGGTAAACTCTTCCTGCAAATTAATTTCCTTGCCGGATAATTCACTGCAAAATCTTTTAAGAACCTGAATATGGTTCGATGAACTTTCGGACGCATTGCTGAAATTGTAAAGCAAAATATCAGCAGGATTATTTTCTGCATACTCAACAAGATAGTTTGCAAGTAAAGATGAAGCACCGGCACCCGTTTTGCCGGTTATTACAACCGGCGATGATGTCCGCTCAATATGGTCTGTAATGAGTTTAAAATATTTATCGTCTTTTATATAAACTTTGCGTCTTGAGTTAATGAAATTAAGCTGCGGCAGAATTCTTTTCGCTTCACTGTCAAGAATAGGGAAGTCGGCTTCTATTATGCCGCTCAGATGTCCGGCAATTTTGTTACCGAGTTCGGCAACGTCATTAAAAGTACTGCTTACTATGTCAGGATTGTTTTCGATTATCTTCTTAAGCTTTTTGAGTTTTTTCTCCTCCACGGTGCCGGGTGTTTCACTGAATGCAATTGAATTCTTATTATTCTCTGCCCTGAAGTAAAAAGCAGACCTTTTTAACATCGCAGGATTTCTTAAAACCCCGTATTGAATTTCCATTTCGGTGATGCTTAAGCTGCTTTCGATATCCTGAACAACCCAGCTAAAGTTTTCAATTATTTTTTTATGCTTTTCATATTCGGTGTTATCGGGAATCCAGCCGTATCTTCCGCCGAGTATTCCGATAAAATAAGGACGGCTGTTGTCAATCTCGGTAAGACATATATCAATCACCTTTCCGTTTTCGGCTTCTTCCTCAAGCACACCCCAGCGCAAATCGATTTCTGTAATAGTAACACCGCGATCCGCATATTTTTTCCGGAGTCCGGGGAATACTTTTTTAACCAGATACTCCCGCTCTTCCATCATATCACGAAATGTAGAAGAGATAAATACTCTTACTTCTCTGTTTTTATATAAATCGAAAATTGATTTTTTCATGATTAAAACTTCTTGCCGTTAACATTGTTGTATTTTTAAGTTTAACTTCGAAAGTAACGCAGCCATATTAAGCACCGTGTCTCTGTCGTACTGTTTTATTTCTTCGGTCAGTTCTTCGTAAGGTATTAAGTACGGATGAATTTTCTTTTTGTCTTTTCTTTCTTTTCCGTATTTCCATCCGCTTAACGACATGTGAGCCCACCAGCGGTTATGCTCCATTTTTGCCAGCAGTTCTACCAATGCGGGGTTGTCTTCAAATTTGAATGCGGGCTTTTCATTGTCCGATATATCAACGGCTTCGCAGCCGGCGGCTCTTAGCTTTATATAAATATGGTCTGCTTGTTCCCTGTTTTGAATTTTAAAATCAATCGGCAGAAACTCCCAGTCCTGGTGGGAAGGTTTGTCCGGATTTCTCTTTTCCAGCTTGTTCAAATATTCGCTGTGAATAATTTTTGCAAGTTCGTCAATCTTTTCTGAAATGAGTGCATCTTTCGTAAACGATTCTTCGATTAAATTAAACTTCGAAAGATTGATGTTATCGATAAGATCCGCTTTGTACCATTTGCTTAGTATGCCATCGGGATTAGTAAGTGTAAGCACTACGTTTAAATTTCCGGGCGAATCGGCTTCGGTTAATTTCTTCAGAATGCCGGACGATATGCTGTCATCCTCGCATAACAGGTAAACTACTTCGAAGCGCTGCTCACTGTTGAGCTTGTTGAATTTTTCAATATCGAATAACTCCAACTGCTCATCAATATTTTCAAATTCTATATGTTCCGTTATTCCAGGAATGTTCCTGATAAGTTTATTGACTGTAGAATCTCCGTAGTGAAACAGGGTTATCTTCATCTTCTTTAAATTTGCATAGTGCCCGAGTCGTGCGAGACGGATTACCATGCTCTGCGCAAGTTTACCGGAGCCGAAAATTGCAACCCTTACCTGCGGTGAATCAGCAGTAACCGGGTTGAAGATATCGGGCGGGTACTTGTTGAATAAAACGCGGGATGTTCTTTCGTTCATCGAGAAGATTCGTATCTCGCAATTTTTATTGATTTCGTTTGCAGCCGTAAATTCTTCGAAAAAGTTGAGTTCGATAAGTTCGCTTAATTTCATATCGTCGGCAACGTGAGTAAAAATTATCTGCTTTTTATCTTTACCGGCTTTAATAAGGTAGTTGTAAACCGATATTGCATTCGAGATATTTGTTTCGTCATCATCTTCGAGGAAGACAAAATATTTTGCTTTATGCGCCGAAATATTTTTAAGGAAATTTTTGTCGGTAATATCACCTTCAATAATAACCGCACCGTCTTTTTCAACTAAGTCTAACTTGCTTTTGTTTTCGATACCTGCAAGCACAACAACTTTCGTATCGTTATTAAGCATATCTTTTATTAAGTAACGCGATTTATCGTTTAAGGAAGTTACGATTGTATGACCGTTGTGAAATTTCAGGAGAAGGGATTTAAATTCCCTGCGGACGAAATAAAGAATTGCCTTGCCCGCAGTGTAAAGAAGAACACCGGGTGCAAGCCATCGGGCTGTTTCTAACTGCCAGGGAAGAGGGGAGTTATATTCATCGACGAATTCCATTGCGTATATCTTCATCGATTGAAATGCGAGGTCGAGTAAATTCCTGTGAACACCCGCTTCGGTGAACATTATATTAAAACCGATCATGGCTAAAAAGAACGCAATCAACCCGAGCGCTCCTATTATCCACCACTCCAAATCGCGTATTTTCATTTTGTCCCCTTGTCCTTTTTTATGTATTCATTAAAATCCGAACTTTCTTTTTTTAGCCGGATATAAATCTTCATCTTTAACAAGAGATGCTACATCGTCTTCGACGATTAAGGACAGGGATTCCGTGGTGCGGTCTTTTTTGGGGAGACCGGACAGGCGTAAGTTTTGATTGTGAATAATCCTATCGGTTAATCTTCTGATAAATCTTGCATTGCCGAAAAACTTATCCTTCCGTTTGAAACGAAATTCTATTACCTGCTTCAGTTCGTCTCCGGCTTCCTTTGCAAGTTTAATATTCTTCGAACTAAACATTCCTACTGCTATTTCAAAAAGCTCATCAACGGTGTAGTCATCGAAATAAATAAAATTATCGAAGCGTGATTTTAGTCCCGGGTTCGAATCGAGGAAGTCATTCATTTCATCAACATAGCCGGCGGTAATCAGGCTGAACTTTCCGCGGTTATCTTCCATTGCTTTCAAAATAACCTCGACGGCTTCGGCACCGAAATCACCGTTTCCCGATGAGGATAAAGAGTAAGCTTCATCGATAAAAAGTACGCCGCCCATTGCTTCGTTTATTTTCTCGCTTGTTTTAATTGCGGTTTGTCCAACATAACCGGCTACGAGCGAATCCTTTCCGCATTCGACGAGGTGTCCGCGTTCAAGCAGTCCTAATGCTTTGTAAATGTTTGCCATTATACGTGCTACCGTTGTTTTGCCGGTACCCGGGTTACCGATGAACACGTTATGAAGCGAGAACGAATTGAGCACATCCTTTTTGCTTTCCTTGTAAAAGCGTACGAGCTTTACCATTTCCCTTACTTCGGTTTTTACTTTTTCCAGTCCGGTTAATTCGTTAAGCTCGTTTAACGATTTTTTAAGAAGCGCTTCGTCGACCGGAAAATCGGGATAGACTTTTTCCATGTTCGCAATCAATGCGTCGATATCTACTTTTTGAATTGTAGAGATGTCGCTCCGTGTAAGCGATTTCATATCGCCGTATCTCATTACACGCAAACCGAGGTTCATCTGTGACTGATCGATAAGCGTTGTAACAAAGCGGGCGTTGCCGAAAGTCCGGTTGCGCTTACGGTAAGCATCCACAATAATTTTGAACAGCGGTTTTTCGGCAGCGGCACTAATGTTTAGCGATTTCTTTTTTGCATTCAGCTTTGCAATGCTAAGCAGTTCTTCGGGAAGATAATCGGGGAACTCGTACCAAACATTAAATCTCGATTTTAAACCGGGATTCGATTCGAGAAACTCTTTCATTTCTTCCGGATAGCCGGCAACTATAACCGCAATATTTCCGGGACCGTCCGAAAGTTCTTTTACCAGTACTTCAACTGCTTCCCGCCCGAAATCTTTTGTATCTTCAGCACCGCGCCACAAAGCGTAAGCTTCATCAATAAATAAAATTCCTCCGCGTGCTTTATTAATCACTTCTTTCGTTTGCGGAGCTGTTTCACCTACGTATCTTCCAACAAGGTCGCCGCGGTCGACTTCGTAAACCATGTTCTTTTCGAGCAGACCCAGCTCTTTGAAAATTTTGCCGAGCAGTTTTGCCACGGTTGTCTTGCCGGTTCCGGGGTTTCCGGTAAAAACAAAATTCAGATTTATTTTTTCTTCGCTCTTAATTCCTTTTTCGCTTCGCAGCTTAAGATACTTTACAAAGTAATAATACTCGTGCAGTTTTTTCTTAATGCTTTCCAAACCGATAAGACTATCAATTTCATTAAAGATTTCTTTTTCGGCTTTCCGGAAATTGCCCGAATGTAAAAGCGAATTGCCGTTGTTCTTTTTAGGTGCATCAACTATCAGCTTTGTTTTGTTTGGTGTATCGCCAACTTCAAACTGAACCGACGCAATAAAATTTCCCATGAAAATAACTTCGACGGTATAAATATCGTTTTGCCATGTAATTTCAGTTTCCGAACCGATGCCGCCGAATACCTTGAAGGTATTATTTTTATTGAGTGTTGTAATGTTCTCGATTTTCCGTACCTGCCCGATGCGTTCCTTAACATCGTTGTAATAATTAAATGTGAACTCGCCTTTCCATTTCTCTCCGGGATGAAGGTTCTGGAATTCAAACTCGCTAAAAACAAAGCGTGTTACATTCGACTGGAAACGGGTATAATAATTTCTGTCTTCAACGGGTGGAATTTTTGAACCGGCTTCGAAAACAGTAAGGTTCAGAAAATCGAAATAAGGATTGCTATCGCGCGTTACATCGCCGAACGACTCAACGTAAAATTCATCCTTCCATAGCAGCTCATCTTTGTAGTAAACTTCCCAAAGGTATTTGCCTTTGTCCCAGCAAGCTCCTTTTTCATCCTGCCCCCACGATGTAGTTGCCGTACCTGTGCTTGAACCGGATAAAACTGTCAGTGCGACTTTATCAGTCATCACATCGATTTTGTCTTCACCGATTAATTTATATGCCTTAAAAGTAAAATCTGCCTGCCAGTCTTCTTCATCGAATAATTTATTGTGGAAATTAAAGTCGACGTGGAGGTAAGAAATTTCGTTTTCGTCGAATACTCTTCGGTACCTCTGAACATTCTCGGTTGCATTGTTATTCTGGATGTAAAACTGAAGCGACTTTGGTTTTAACACACCATGAATAGAATCTATTTCTATCATAAAATTAGAAGGTGTTTAATTTTGAGGATTTATTTTTTAGTAAAACCACTATAAGTTAACTTATTTCTGCTGATAATAAAACAAATAAAATATTTATTACTTTGTATTACGCAACAGTTCAAATCTTTTATTATTCTTGTTTGCCGTAGATTATTTACAAATGCATCCGCTCGTATGATAAAAGAGTTGCTAATGCACATGCTAATTAATGAGCTTAAGTATTATATTGGAACTAAAAGAAGAAGAGGATTTTATAATGACACCACAAACTTTAAAAGAGTACAAATACAGCGGTGCGCGCGCAATGGTTTTACTTCAGGAAAAATATTTGAGGTCGTTTCTGAAAACCTGGCGGGAAGCAAAAAAGCTTAACATACCGCTACCGGAAACAGATGATTCGGATTATGAATCGCTCGATACACTGCTGCGGCATGTATTGCGGGCTTCGCGGGGATACATTGTATGGATATGCGATAAATTAAATCTTCCGGGTCCCGGAATTGAGCCGGCGCCTTCTGCCGGTGAGGTTGAAATAGCGGCGGATAACTACCTCGAACATTTAACAGATAAATGGCGTTTGCCGTTAACCGATGTTCCCGAGGAAAAGTTTTTCTCACCGACTTATACTTCCCATTGGGGAGTGGACTACTGTATCGATGCCATGCTCGAACATGCAGTAATGCATCCAATAAGACACGAGTTTCAATTAAGAAATTTGATTAATGAATATGAGTAAAATAAAAATAATAACCGGAAATGCAGGAGAGAGAATATTCACTTGAAAATGCATTTTCGAAGATCTTTATTAATTTTTTAACATAAAAACTTATTTTGTACCTGAACATTAAAAAAACATGGATATTACTTATTACTCTTTTTCTTCTAATACAATGTAAAAACCGTGAGGAGAAAATTTATTTAAGGACCGAGAGCCCTAATAAAAAAGTTAGTAGCTGAAATCATTAATATTGATGATAATTCCTGGATGGATATTCTTACGGATGGAACACACTTTTTGAGAATAATTAATTCTGTCGATTCAACCAAAATTTTATTAGAGCAGGATTTATTAGAAGGGCAGGGTGGATATGAAAGCGCTATATTAGATTTAAAGTGGATTGATGATAATACTATTTATATTGAAAGATATTTAGGTGATACAAAACAAAATCTTCTTTTTAATTTAAAAGAATTATCGATTAGAAATATTGGTGATTCAACCATTAGTATTGCTAAGCAGGAGTAATACTAAAGCACACCCAAGCCGTCGGTTACAAATCCTCCCCTATAAATATTGACAATTAAAACTTAAAATCTTAATTTCATTTAAGTTCAGACCTGTTATTTGCAACGCCATTAATCTGAATATTAATTAATGAAAATATTTGTCAAAATAATTTTTGTGTTTTCATTTGTATTAAATAGTTGTTATACGGTTCTTGACAACAAAAAAGAAGCAAATGATAAAAGTATCTCAAATGAAATCGTTTTTGATAATTCTATAATTGAGGGGACTGTTGAATATATTAAATTTCCGGCGAATACATGGGAAACACATTATACAAGTGGTTTTATCTTAAGAGATTATAAATGGTTAATAACACCTCCCGGATACCAGGCAAACAAAATTTATATTAAAGGGAATGTTGATAGTTCTTTTATAAACAAGCATGTTCAAATTAAAGGCTATTACGAAATACCAGTAAAAGTTCCTTCGTCTACTCCTGATTACACTTCAATTATTAATATTATAGCAGAGAAAATATTTATAGTAGAATAGATCCCTTATTAGAATATCAAATACAGAATAGAAAATTCCTTAAAATAAAATTTATGTTTAACCAGCCACACAAACCAACCGCCTGCCGGTTCGTTTATTTTGAGTGCTTCTTAATATATTGACCACTGCTGTCCAAAATAAAAATAAAACATAGAAAAAGATTTAATAATTAAATGTATTGGACAGATTTTTTAATTTTCTGATTTCCATCCCCCCTAAAATAGCTTTAGCTGTTTAGATTTCATAGAATAATCCTCTGGCGG
>JAJRSV010000215.1 GCA_024278655.1 Bacteroidota bacterium
CCACTGTTAAAGACATCTACTACACCGGTTCTTCTGCTAATCCTCCAAAACGACTTGGCTTTCACAACACTATCTAAAAAGGATTTACTGCGCGGTATCGTCCCTGGAAAATAGTTTTCACGAAAGGGTATAAAACAAAGGCAGAAGCACTGAAAGCCGGGAGAAAAATAGAAGCTTATAAAAGCAAAAAGATGATTAAGAAAATTATCTATAATGAGGTCATCGGCTGTTGGGCTTACTAACTAAATTAAAAGAAGCACTGATTACTAATCTGTGCTGCAAATTGCTTTGATATCGCATAACAAACCTTGCTATAAAATTATTTTACAATTTCTACCTATTAAAAAATAATATAAAGGACATTTTTGTCGCAGCTTTTCCCGATGTACCCCCTCTATCCATTAAGAATAATTTGCAAATATGTCTCTTTCGTAGTAATTACAGGTAAATATTACACTTAGAAGCTTTTGACTGTTGCAAAAGAGTACTTGTTTGTAATCAGCATCACACTTGTGTATTTGGAATTCCGAAAAAAATGTCCTTAAAACGATGCGTTTGTTAATATTTTTACAGCTTTTCAAAAAGTGGGAAAAATTTGTGACCAAAATGGCATATTAGTTGACAAAACCTTCTTCACAATACAGTATAAAAATTTGAGAAGTGTAGGTAATTAACTAATAATTAAAAAGAGAAAGGGACCAAAAATGAGAACTTTCATATCGTTCATTGCGGTCATTGGAATATTTTTCCTCGCATCCTGTTCAGATCTGAATCAGGATATATCACCGGTAGCACCGGAAATAAATAAAGTATCGGAACAAACAACGGGTCCGATTTTAGGAGATCCTTACTATTATTCATATCTCCAGGATTTTGTAGAAATTAAAGTTACAAGTTTCGGAAATTCAAAATCCAATACCATTTCTGTAACAATTGATAATTCCAAAGCTCCCGGCGAAATTATCCATGCATTTGCAGTACTGGATTATTTCTCACCGACTGTTACCGGTCAGTGTTATCTGGTATTTGTTGGAAAGCTGAATTCATCGACTTTCGAGATACCGGGTTATAGTGCTGATAAGTTAGCTAATGTAAGAATTTATGCATTAACTTCCGGTAACGGCAGACCCAAATCAAAAGTTTACGATCAATACCAGTCATTCCAGGATATGCTGATAAGCAATTTTGATATCGTTGGCAGAGATATGAAGATTGTAACCAGTAGCTGGAGCGAGAACTTGCTGGATGCATTCGTTGAAATTTCATCCGGCGGAAGCAGAAAATTAGTCTATATCGAAAAACCGGAATCGAGCGCATTCTCAATTCCGATTACCAACCCGTTCCCGGGTAGCGATATAAGCGTAAGACTTTTCGGACGCTTCCAATAAAAACAGTTTGCCATACTCAACTCAACCACCATCAGAAAAGCCGGCTATTTACAGTCGGCTTTTTTGATTTAAACATCATCGGCTAAACTTACTCCCCGCTTACTTAAACCGCATCGCAAAGGTTAACCGATTAGTAACTCACCAATACATTAAATCGCTGCTACCCGGTTAAGAAAATATCCTGCATAAAAGAACCGATTGAATGAAAAATTATAACATAATCAGAAAAGATAATTTCAAATCGATTTCTGAGATTCCCGCATTAACTTTCGATATTTAAATGACTTAGAAGAATTAACTATTTTTAAACGGGACAGTAGTGACATTAAAGACAAAATCATTTTAACGGGCTGCATTACGCAGCAGGTTTAAAATAAAAATGCCCGGAACTCTGAGCCCGGGCAAATAAATAATATAAAGGAAGGACATTTATTTCGATTTAATGAACGATTCGGGTAACCTGCGCATTGCAGCTATAAAGAACCCGAATACCATTATCGCTACACCAATCCATATAAGACTGATAAACGGTTTAATGGTTGCCGATACCGTAAGCACTTCTTTATGCTCTTCCGCCTGCTTCGATTGCTCGCTTAACTTCGAAAGCGCTATATCGATTGTTCCTGCAGTAAGTTTAAGAAGATCGATTTTCAAATCCATATTATCGGAAGCAAAGGATGTTAACTCAACTTCGCCGCCGGTAACTTTTCTGAACAGTTCGGCTTTTTCTTTCTTTCCGTCTTTTTCAATTTCCAACACGGCTCCCATCTGAAAATCTTTACCAGCCTGCATAGCCGCCATTGTCTCGGCAGAAATATCAAAATCGACAAAAGATATTTTTGCACCGTTAAAATCTACACTCTTACCCTTTTCCAGGGTAACCAGGTTTTCATCTCCGTGTTCTTCTTCATATCCCATCGGAGAAATGTAAAAGTCGTGCGTGGGCAAAGTTAAAATAGCGGGAATCCGCATCAAGCTGTTATTGAAATCGCTTATGTACATCACCGGAGCTATTTCGTATTCGCTGTCGCCTCTTTTCACTTTTATATTGAACGCATACTTTGTATTATTTTCAATCGGATACCATCCCACAAACGTCATCTCGTATCCTAATGCCTGTACGGGTTTACCTTTTTCGAGTTCCAGATCGACACCGTGACTGTAAACTGCAGAGCCGACAATACCGAGAATGAAAAGCGCAATTCCGATATGTGCAACATAAGCACCGAGCATTTTTTTATTTCCGCGTACGATTTTGTAAGCTATCTCTGTATTAACAACAAGTGCAAATGAAGCAGAGAATGTTAACAACATAATCATTATCTGATCGATACCGCCTAACACGATAATCAGAACCGAAATTATTAGCGAAGCTGCTAAAGAAGGAATAGATTTTTTAAGCAGATCCTGCCCTTTGGTATCTTTCCATTTAACCAGCAGACTAATGCCATTCAGCAACCCGATTATAATGGCAATAGGCAAATTCATTTCGTTGTAGAAAAATGTATCGACCGACTGACCGAACAGCGGTGCCGAAGTTCCGACAAGCACTATTGTTGCCGAAGCAATAAGTACAATTGCACCGGTAAACAACGCCAACTCTCTCGAAAGCAATCCTTCTTCAACCTGCGTTTGGTCGGTTAAGTACTTCCATCGGTAAATTATCGCTCCTATACCAAGGAATAAAAACGTGAGAATGAATATTATTAAAAAGAGGTATATCGTCATTCCCGGATCGACAAACGAATGAACCGAAGCATCGCCCAAGACACCGCTTCGTGTAAGGAATGTGCTGTAAAGAACCAGCACGTAAGTAAGTATCGAAAGAATAAGATTTGTCCGTACGAACTTACCCATTCCACCCTTTGCCTGTGTTTTACGTTGCACCAGCATTGTATGAACACCGGCAACGCCAATCAGCCAGGGGATAAAGCTCGAGTTCTCAACCGGGTCCCAAGCCCAGTAACCTCCCCAACCGAGCATTTCGTAAGCCCAGTATCCGCCGAGCATAATTCCCAATCCGAGTATTCCCATTCCTGCAAGCATCCAGGGAAACGCCTGCTTTACCCAATCCTTATAGTCGTTTTTCATCAGAGCGGCTAAGGCAAATGAAAACGGAACGGTTGCCATTGCAAATCCCAAAAATAAAATTGGCGGATGAATTTGCATCCAGAAGTTTAATAACTGCGGGTTTAATCCTCTTCCGTCCGTTATAAACTGGTTCACCGAAATTCCCGCATTCGAAAGCAACTGGTAAAGTTCGGTGTTCATTTGTATGAA
>JAJRSV010000216.1 GCA_024278655.1 Bacteroidota bacterium
CCATCCCGAATGAAATAGTTTCATCTTTCTTTTTAAGCCAAAGAATATCTCTCGATGTTCCGATATCGAGCCGCAGTTGATTTTCATCGAGTGCAAACATTGCACCTGCCCTTGCTTCGATGATGTTTGCTGTAAACGGCTGCACGTTTACATCTGCAGGAAACCATTCTGTTTCAGTCTGTGAATAACTTACGGATGAAAATAATATTAGCAGAATAGAAGCAATTATATACTTCATCATTTAATTTCGCTCTTCGATAATTTCTTTATTAGTTTTTGTTTGATAAGCTTGTTATAGCCGTACTTAAACTTCGATGTTAAACTTGCAACAGCATAAAGATTCGTGGGGAAAGCAAACGACGGTTCAAAATAACAGTTAACCGTACACCCCTGGCAAAAATCGAATCTGCCTTCCATCTTTTTATAATACTTTATCTTTTCCGATTCTCTTATCTCTTTAATCGGTTTATCAATTATAATTTTATCGTTTGCAAAATGATAGCACGGCAGAATAATTTCATTCCCGGGAGAAATAACAACCACCCTCGAAACAGCTTTACACGAAGGATTATTAATATTGTTTCCGCCGTCACGTCTAAGTTTCATAAAACCTTTGTTCAGATAAACATCAATCTTGCCGTCGCAATAATCTTCAATGTAATCAACAGCTTCCTGAGTTAAGCCGGGATTTCCGAAATAAGAAAAGACAGGATTAACGAGTAACACCAAATCGTGCTTCGCGGCAATTTCATGCATCATAGGTAACTTCATGTAAGTTTCGTTTGTTACAGTAAAAAGTATATCGGGAAACTCACCTAACGATTTTGCAATATCAATGCTTTCAAAAACCGATTTATAGCAATCGACTTTCCTTATTCTGTTGTGCTCTTCTTCATCGGGTGAATCCAATGAGAAGTGAAGCAAATCAACTTTGCCTGCTAACTTTTCTGCAAACTTCGGGTAAAGCAACGAGTTTGTTGTAATGCTTGTCTGCATTTTCTGCTGTTTGGCAAACTCCGCCATCAAATGAATCTCTTTATGCAGTAACGGCTCGCCGCCGGTTAAATCAATAAACCTGACTCCCAAATCTGCTAACTGCTTTACATTCGATTTAAATTCATTTAGCGAAGCAAACGGTGTGTTCTTAAATTCATCGTGATTGCCGAAGTGGCAAAACTCACAGTAAGCATTGCAGCGATAAGTAACATAATAATTACATAACAGCAGCATCAGTATTCCCTACCCTTCCAGACAACTTTTCTGCTTGCAAGCACAATGAACGGAAGCGCTAAAACATAAAGGATATAATAAATTTGATACGCCCAAAAGTATTTCAGGTTTTTTGTTATTCCCAGTTTTTTATGAATAGGATAAAGCACAAAATAATCAGTGGCTATTTTAAAGAATATTAAATATAACCATGCGGGCGAGTAAAAGAAAGGCGTAAGCAGCATGCACAGGTGAGTTAAAAATCCCCACGCCATAATAAAGAAGCCCCTTACCGGAACACCCAAGCCGCCGATTGACCAGCGTTTTTTTTGGTGATATAAACTTTTCAAATCGGGACAGGCGATTGATGTAATAAGCGCATCCTTTTCAAGCGGGAAGAGTATTTTATATTTACCGAGTTTATAGATTGCACGCAGCAGCGTAAAATCTTCCGTTACGCTGAAGGGCAAATTTTCGTAGCCGCCTATTTCTTCGTAAGCTTTTTTCCGAAACGACATGTTATTACCGATGCAGCTTATCGGTAAACCTATGTTGATTGTTCCTCCTGCGACCAACAGAAGATAAATGAAATCAATTGCCTGCATTCCGCTGAACGGTGAGTCCGCAATCTGTGTTGTGTAGCTGTCAACCATTCCAACATCTTTTTGATAATACGATGCAATAGTTTTCACCCATTTCGGTTTTACTTCGCAGTCGGCATCGGTTGTTAAAATAATTTCGCTCTTTGCGTGCCGTATAGCCGTAGCAAGTGCATTCACTTTACCGACCATCTTTCCTTTCGGCTCATCGGGAATGATCTTCTTGAAATTACTTCTCGAAGAAATGAAATCATCAATTATCTCTCCCGTTTTATCGGTTGATCTATCATCGACCAACAGCACTTCAAGTTTTCCTTCGGGATATTCGAGATTACCGAGCGAGTCGAGACAGCGCTGAATTTTATCTTCCTCATCCCTTGCGGCAACAATTACTGTGGCTGTGGGAAGTTCGTCTTCGGAAATTTTCGGAAAGCGTTTTTTTGCACCGATAACAAACACTACCGATTGAATGAAGTATCCCGAAAGGATTATTAAAAATATCAGCTCAAACATTCGTGCGGCTCTCCGAATCTGTAACCTTGTTTATGCGCTGCTTCGGCAATGTATTTAATTGAATCAATAATAATATCCTTCGATTTCCGGCTGTCGTGTAAAACAACTATTGAATTTTGTTTTAAATATTTATCAACAGCAAATTTAACTTTTTTAAAATCGTTTTTATAATCGTAAGTTAAAAGATTCCACATTACGCATTTCATCTTAATCGGCTTTATAAATTTTTTCGAGCTGAGATTAATCTTTCCGTGCGGCGGTCTGAAGTATTTTACATCAACCGAATAGTCCTGCTTCATTATTTTATTGAACCGTTCTATTTCATTAATAAAATCAACATCTCTGAATTTGGTAATTACTTTATGATTGAATGTATGATTGCCGACTGCATGCCCGCTGCTGATTATAGCTTTTGTTAAGTCCGGGTAAAGCCCGATATTACTACCTACGCAAAAGAACAGTGCTTTTATTTTTAATTCATCCAATGCTATTAGAATCTTTTCAGTTGTTTCAGGATTAGGTCCGTCATCAAAGGTTAAAAGAATTCTATCGTTTACCGTTTCCCAGTAAAACTCGTTGAAGACAGCTTTAACAATTAACGGTGGATTGTAAAGGTATTTCATAAATGTAATTTTTCCTAAAACGCTTCTTTTAATTTCTAATTAACCTAATTTGTCTAATTGACCTAAACAATGTTGCTTATTAAAATACTGAAATTTTTAGGTTAATTAGATCAATTAGAAATTAGATCAATTTTTTGAACTCATTTTACTTTTCTGTAGATGCTGTTAAAAATTAAATTCAACTCTTTTGCCTCTTGCATCAAGGGTTTACCTTCATCGGTTAATTCCGGAACGGCTACTGTAATCATTCTTATAAAATGCTTCGATTCTCTGGATTCCTTTTCACAATTCCAATTTTATTTCTGAAATCTTTTTTGCTTTCGGCATCATCAGCTTCGCTATAATTAGCACCGACACTTGCTCCTGCTTTTACAAGTTGAGTAACCAAAGGAATAGTAATAGGATTCAAAGGAACTTTTTTACAAAACAGAATTACATCCTCGCCAAACTTAGCAGTACGTTCTTCTAAATCCCATTTCTTTTCTTTCCCTTCATTATCCTTCATAACAACTCCCATTTTTATACAATTATTTTAGGTTAATTAGGTTAATTAGAAATTAGATCAATTTACTCCGTTCACTTTACTTTTCTGTATAGGCTGTTAAAAATTAAATTCAACTCTTTTCATCCGCATAATCAACCGTCCCCGCTTGCGTTTCTTCATTTCCGCCGCTCTGCCGAATTAACTTCTCAACCTTTTCAGCAAAATATATTTGATTTATAAACCGAATAAATTAGTCGATAGAATCCGGATATCTCTATGATGATGATTTTTTCACGAAGTCTAAGTATGAGTTTTTTAAATTTTCTTCAATCTTTGGATAGATAGCTTTTGATTTTTTACTCTTTCTGAATATTTCTGATGCACAATTACTGCAAAGTAAATAAGCAATTAAAGTATCCATATCACGGTACATATATGCATTCAATGAAATAGCATCTTCGTCACCAAATTTTAAAGTGTCTATCTGCCTTCCACAACCGGGACAAGTTTCACCGTCATAAAACCAATAATTTTCAATTATATCTCCATACATACTTTTAGCGTTATCAAATAACTGATAAACTGCGGAGATTAATATTTCCTCATTATCCATCGGGAAAGTTCCTTTTTACTTTAAATATAATTTATTTTTCTACTTCCAAATAAAAACAAATCACTACATTTAACCATAAAAGACTTTCTTGCCTTATCCTTTGATTACACCAACCGGACGAACTTTTGCAACTTTTTTTGTTATTCCTTCTTTGTGCATTACTTCAACGACATCCGAAACATCTTTGTATGCGCCGGGCATTTCTTCTGCAATTGTCCGGTATCCTCTTGCCTGAATTATAACTCCCTTGTCATTTAATTCCTTAATAAGGTCTCTGCCTTTTGCATCTTTCATTGCTTTGCGCCTGCTTAAGTTTCTTCCGGCACCATGACAACTGCTGCCGAAAGTTTCTTCCATTGCTTTTTCTGTTCCTGCTGCAATATAAGAATAACGACCCATATCACCCGGAATTAAAACCGGCTGTCCAACACCACGGTACTTTTCGGGAATCAGTTCACTGCCGGGCGGAAATGCACGTGTGGCACCCTTGCGATGAACACACACTCGTTTCATATTTCCATCAATTTTATGAGATTCAATTTTTGCGATGTTATGACAAACATCATAAACCAATCTGAATCCGAGTTCCGATTCACTCATATTAAAAGTTTCTTTGAACGATTTCTTTGCAAGATGCATTATCACCTGCCGGTTGTTCCACGCAAAGTTTGCCGCTGCCTGCATTGCAGCAAGATAATCCTGCCCCTCTTTCGATTGAATGGGTGCGCAGGCAAGCTGCCTGTCGGGTAACGTGAAGCCGTAAGTGTCGCTTGCTTTCATAAGTACTTTCAGATAATCATCGCAAACCTGGTAGCCCAAGCCCCGCGAGCCGGTATGAATCAAAACAACTATCTGACCCAAAAACAAACCGAACACTTCGGCAGCTTTTGCATCATAAATTTCTTCAACAACATCAACCTCCAAAAAATGATTTCCCGAACCGAGCGTTCCCGCCTGATCGGCTCCTCTTTCGAGCGCTCTTTTACTTACAACATCCGGGTCTGCATTTTTAAGTGTTCCGCTCTCTTCGGTAAATTCAATGTCGGCTTGAGTTGCCATATCGTGTTCGGCAGCCCATACGGAACCTCTCTCGAGAATCTTCTTCAAATCCTTTTCCGATAATTTTTTAATTGCACCGCTTGAGCCGACTCCCGTAGGAACATTATCAAACAAACGTGCTACAAGATTTTCGATTTTATCTTTCACCGATTCGTATTCAAGATTAGTAGCAGCAAGACGCACGCCGCAGTTTATATCGTATCCTACTCCTCCGGGAGAAATTACACCTTCCTGCAAATCGGTAGCTGCAACTCCACCAATCGGGAATCCGTAGCCCCAGTGAATGTCGGGCATGGCAAGACTGTATTTTTCAATTCCCGGAAGATGAGCAACGTTTACAACCTGCTTCAACGCTTCGTCGTTCTGCAGGTTGCGTTCAATCATATCCCTTGAAATATAAA
>JAJRSV010000217.1 GCA_024278655.1 Bacteroidota bacterium
AAAAATGTAACGGTTTACGATCTTGCGAAAGCTTTCAAAAAAATAATCGAAGGAATTAAAGAAGAACCGGTTCACCAGATACGTAAGATAAATATCACTATTGAAGAACAAATGGATTACATTTTTTCTAAGTTCGAAGGAAAGCCGGAAATACATTTTCTTTCTCTCGTCGAAACGATGAAAGAAAAGATAAGAATTGTTATTACATTTATTGCACTGTTAGAGCTTGTAAAGCTCGGACGGGTGGGAATAAAAGAATCTGCAGACTTTAACGATTTTGTGTTATACAGGATAGATAATGGACAAGATTTACAATTCAGTAATTGAAGCATTAATATTTTCTTCTGACGATTCACTGTCGCCGCAGGATATCGTTAAAGCCGTTAAAGGAATTGACGGCGAAGACACCGATATCACTGTTGCCGATGTTGAGCAGACGGTTCAACTGTTGAATAAGAAATACGAAGAAAGCAACAACGCATTCAGAATATTAAAGATTGCAAACGGTTACCTGTTTGCAACAACCGAAGAATATGCAAAGTACGTTGGATATCTTTCATCCGAAAGAACAAGAAGAAGGTTGAGCCAGGCGGCGCTCGAAACTCTTTCGATAATTGCATACAAGCAGCCGATAACGAAGCCGGAAGTTGAAACTATCCGCGGCGTTAATTCGGATCATATAATTAATTCGCTGCTGGAAAAAAATCTTATTACGATTAAAGGAAGAGCCGAAACCATCGGAAGACCGCTGCTTTACGGCACTACCGATGAGTTTCTGAAATACTTCGGATTAAACGATCTTTCCGATCTACCTAAGCCGAGAGAGATAGAAGAAATAATGAACGATGAAGATTTTATCGAACAGAAAAGAAAAATTTTAATGAACGCACTTGAAGAAGAGGCGGATAACGAAGAAAGTAAAGAAAACAATGCTGACGAGAATCAATAAATTTATTGCCGATAGCGGAATTGCTTCGCGCCGGAAAGCCGAAGAGTATATTCAGCAGGGACGTGTTACGGTTAACGATAAGGTAATCGACAAGTTAAGCTTCCGCATCGATCCGGATAAAGATGTGGTAAAGGTTGACGGCGAAATCATTCGTGCAAAACGACACGTTTATTATCTGCTGAACAAACCGAAAGGTTTTATCAGCTCAACCAAAGATGAAAAGGGCAGAGCCACAGTTATCGATTTAATTAAAACGAAAGAAAAAGTTTTTCCTGTCGGCAGACTCGATTACAACACTACCGGCGTTCTGCTGCTTACAAATGACGGCGACTTTTCGAATCTGCTGATGCACCCGAAAAGTAAAGTGCCGAGAATTTATCATGCAAAACTCAACAGGGAACTTGAAGAAAAAGACAAGCTGAAACTTTTAAAAGGAGTTTTTATCGACGGTAAAAGAGGAAAGTTTATCAACATAAAATTTCCGAAACATAACGATAAAAAGTTGGTTGAAGTTGAGTGCTACGAAGGAAGAAATCATTTTGTAAAAAATATGTTTTCTGCTTTGGGTTACACGGTTAAAAATCTAAACCGTTACAGCTTTGCGGGAATTAAAGCAGATATTCAGGTTGGCGAGTACAGAAAACTAACCGAAGCAGAAGTAAAAAATATTATTAAAATGTATTCAAAAAATATCCGGAGGAATTAGTGGAAACGAATTTAACTGATGTAAACGAATTGATTAAAAGAAGATATGAAGAGTTGGAAGAGCTTCAGAAGATGGGTATTGAGCCGTATGCATATTCGTTCGATGTGAATGCGGATTCTGAAGATATAAAAAATAATTTTAATGAAGACGAAAAGCGTGAAGTAAAGATTGCCGGAAGGATAATGGCAATCCGCAGAATGGGTAAGGCATCGTTTGCGCATATAATGGACGATAAAGGGAAGATTCAAATATATCTTCGTAAAGATGAAATCGGTGAGCAGTACGCTGCATTTAAATTGATGGATATCGGTGACATTGTTGGTGTCGAGGGTTTCGTATTTAAAACGAGAACGGGAGAGATTTCGGTTCATGTTACTTCGTTAAAGCTGCTTGCAAAATCTCTTCGTCCCTTGCCGATTGCAAAAGAAGCCACAGATGAACACGGCAACAAAATTATTTACGATCAGTTTGCCGATAAGGAACTGCGCTATCGCCAGCGCTATGTTGATTTAATTGTTAATCCCGATGTGAAGGAAGTGTTTATTACGAGAAGTAAAATCATTTCGGCAATCAGAAGGTTTTTGGATGAGCAGGGTTATCTTGAAGTTGAGACACCGATATTACAGCCGCTTTACGGCGGTGCGGCAGCCAGACCGTTCATTACGCATCATAACGCACTCGATATAGATTTATATTTAAGAATTGCAGATGAGCTTTACTTAAAGCGATTGATTGTCGGCGGCTTTAACGGTGTTTATGAAATATCGAAGGATTTCAGAAACGAAGGAATGGACCGCACACATAACCCCGAATTTACGATGATGGAGCTTTACGTTCCTTATAAAGATTACGAATGGATGATGAACTTCGTCGAACAGCTTATAACTCACATCTGCAAAGTTGTTTTCAACAAAACCGAATTCACATTTGAAGATAAGACAATCGATTTCAAAACTCCGTGGAAGAGAATTTCGTTTGTAGATGCAATTGAAGACAAGACAGGCGTTAACGTAATCAAAGCATCGGAAGATGAACTTAAGGGACTGGCAAAAAATTTAGGCATCGACCTCGGTGCTGCAGAAGGCAGAGCAAAGCTGATTGATGAAATATTCAGCGAGACGGTTGAGCCGGAATTAATTCAACCTACTTTTGTTGTGGATTATCCTGTTGAGCTTTCACCGCTCGCAAAAAAGCACCGCTCGAAAGAAGGTGTAGTTGAACGCTTTGAAACTTATGTGGCAGGAAAAGAAATCTGTAACGCCTTTTCCGAGTTGAACGATCCGATTGATCAGAGAAAGAGATTTGAGGATCAGGTTAAATTAAGGGAGGCAGGCGACGAAGAAGCCCATCAGGTGGATGAGGACTTTTTAAGAGCTATCGAATACGGAATGCCGCCCACAGCAGGGCTCGGTGTAGGAATAGACCGGCTTGTTATGCTGCTGACTAATCAAACATCGATAAGGGATGTTATTCTGTTTCCGCAGATGAAACCGGAAAATCAGTAGGCAATTTGCCCACCGAAGCTTTAGCGTAGGTGGGTAGGCAAAGTTTTTTTTGAAATGAAACTGTTTTCAAAAAAAAGAGTTTGGAATTTGATGATTGGCGTTTCGAAATTATTTGATATTTGTGATTTACAGAGAGAGCAGGGTAGTGTAAACTGCTTTGTTTAAATTGATTATCATATCTTTAAGATATATTTTTACGGAAGAACAAATAATGGTTTAAATGGATTTAGTAAAACAATATATCGTTCAAAGTTTAGCCGCAGCTTCCAATAATCTCCGGTTAACTTCTTACCAGCTTGAAGTTGTAGCTATGCTGCGCGAAGCCATTATAAATTCCGATGATGTTGCCGAAGACATTACTAAAATGAAAAAGATGACGCAGTTTTCCACGCTCGCCATTCGACTAAATGAAATCTATAACTATCTTACTCAAGAGAGGATCGACTTCCTGAAATTTTCCGATAAATTTAAAGAACACAGCCAATACCTGATAAACGATCTCAATCATCTGCTCGAAACAGATAACACAGTCGGGTTAAAGAATGCTATCAGAAAACTTAAAGGCGAAGTTGTTTACGATGAAAACGGACAATCGGAAGAGATAAGTGTTGAGTTATCGAACAACAAAACCGATTCGGATCAGTTAATTGTAGATAAAACTGTTGAACCCGAGCAGGAAACGGAGCCGGCAGAAACAGTTGAGAACGGTATGGATGAAGAAGCGATGAAGAGTTTCGAGGCAATGATTTTAAAACCGATAAAAGCAGTCGATACATTATTACACAAGTTGGCATCAGACGATATTAACTACGAAGACCTTTCGAGGTTTGCAGAAATTATGAGTGTGAACGGTGAGATAGCGGAAAAAAACGGATTCGAAATTATTTCGAATATGCATAAGATAATCTCACGCGCTCTTGTGCTTATTAAATCGCGCGACATAATGCCGGGCAAAGATGTAATAGAAGCAATGCGTGCCTGCCTGATTGTTATTGTTGCAGTAGTTAAAGGCAAAGATGTTGACATAACAAAATATTTAAATAAAGCTGAAGATTTCGGCAGAGAAATAAATGCATTAAATAAACGGGAAGAAGTTTAATGAAGTTATACGCTGTTATTATGGCAGGGGGAGTTGGTTCGAGGTTTTGGCCGAGAAGCAAAAAGAAAACGCCGAAGCAGTTATTGAAAATTTTCGGCGAGAACACAATGATTCAGGACACTGTGAACAGACTGGATGGCATTGTTGAAAAAGAAAATATTTACATCATCACAAACAAAGTACAGAAGGCGGGAATTCTTACACAGCTTCCGCACCTTCCGCTTAACAATATTGTTGAAGAACCTTTCGGAAGAAATACTGCTGCATGCATTGGACTTGCATCGGTTTTGATTCAGCACAAAGATCCCGATGCAGTAACTTTGGTCCTGCCTGCCGATCATATTATAAAAGGTGAAAAAGAATTCCACGACACGCTTCTTAAAGCTGCAGAGTTTGCCGACAAGGAAAAAGGACTTGTTACAATCGGCATTCCGCCCGCGCGTCCCGAAACAGGTTACGGTTATATTCAGATTGATGAAAAAAGTGACTTCGATCATGTTTTTAAGGTGCTTACTTTCGCAGAGAAACCGAACTACGCAACGGCAGTAAGATTTTTAGAGAGCGGCGACTTTTTCTGGAACAGCGGTATGTTCATCTGGCGTGCCGATGTGATTATGGAAGAAATAAAAACCTACATGCCAGAACTTTACGAAGGAATGATGGTAGTAAAAGACGCCATCGGTAAAGACGGTTTCCAGGAAGTGCTTACGAATGTTTACGGACAGTTGAAGAAAATTTCCATCGATTACGGCATAATGGAAAAATCGAAAAAGGTTTATCTGATTAAAGGAAACTTCGGCTGGAGCGATGTTGGAAGCTGGGAAGCTGTTTACGAGCTTTCGGAAAAAGATGAAGACGGCAATGCTAAAATCGGAAATATTTATACGGATATGGTTACCGATTCTTACATCTATTCACCGAAAAAATTTACGGCGGTTATCGGGCTCGATAACCTGATTGTAATAGATAACGACGATGCACTTTTAATCTGCAAGCGCGATAAAGCACAGGATGTTAAAAAGATAATCGATTACCTGAAGATAAATAAACTAACAGAATACATGTAATTCTCTTCTTTTATGAAAAAACTGATAACCGAAGAAGATGTACTAAAAGCCGTTAACCGGGGAAGCAAAGTTATTGTTGCCGGTAAAGGTGCAATTATAACTCCGCTTGCAATGGATTTAATAAGGAATAAAAACCTTACCATTATCGAAAAAGATTTCAGCGAAGCTCCGGACAGTAAAAACTTTCCTTTCAGAAAAATTGCAATCGGTTCCGATCATACAGGGTTTAAGATTAAAAACCTGCTCATAAAATATCTTACTGAAAAAGGTTATCAGGTTTACGATGTTGGTACGTTTAACGAAAAGTCGTGCGATTATCCCGACTTTGCATTAGCAGTTGCCGAAAAAGTTCAGGAAGGTTCGGTTGATGCGGGAATTGTTATCGATGCTACGGGAATTCCCTCGGCAATAACTGCAAACAAAGTTGAGGAGATAAGGGCAGCCACCTGTTACAACGAATTTTCGGCAAAGAGTTCACGGGCGCATAATAATTCAAACGTGCTTGTGCTCGGCGCAAAAACCCTTGGTGAAGAAACGATTAAGTCAATCCTTGAAACCTGGCTTAACACGGCATTCGAAGGCGGCAGGCACCAAAGACGGCTCGATAAAATCACCGGAATAGAACGAAAATATAAAAGCTGATTTTGTTTAATTTGTAATCCGTTTTATTTTTGTAAAGCATTTTTCAAAAAATTAGGTTCGAAAATAAGAAATAATCTTTTTTACCTTCCTTTAAAAATCGATCGGGATATATCAGGATATACTTTTTATTGTTATGAGGTTAACGCTTGTTTGTTATTAAATCGCCTGTAACTGAAACAAAACAATTACAAGAAAATATATTTCTCCAGAAAATTCATTGCCCTGAAATTGCATCTGTAATAAAGGCGGGTCAGTTTCTCAATGTCCGGGTATTGGAATCTACATATCCGTTGCTCCGCCGTCCTTTCAGCATTTGTGATGTTGAAGACGATTACATCTACTTGCTCTTTAATGTAATGGGAGAAGGCACAATAATTTTATCGCACAAACCCGAAGGCGCGTTAATCGATTTACTCGGACCTCTCGGAAAAGGATTTAATACTGAAGATGATTACGAACTTGCGGTTATTGCCGCAGGCGGTTTGGGTGCGGCTCCTTTTCCGTTTCTAACTAAAGAGCTTAAAGACAAAAAAGAGATAAAAACATTTGTCGGCGGCAGAAGCAAAAGCGATGTAATTACTTATGGAATGATCAATGTTTCGGTAGCAACAGATGACGGTTCGGCAGGGTATAAAGGAACCGTTGTAGATTTGATGAGAGAAAATTTACAGGAACTAAAATCAAAAAAAATAAAAGTGTTTGCCTGCGGTCCCACACCGATGCTCCGTGCAGTTAAAGAATTTTGTGTCGAAAATGATTTCAACTGCGAGGTCTCAACCGAATGCGCAATGGCTTGCGGCTTCGGAATCTGTCAGGGGTGTCCGATTGAATCGGCAAACGAAAAGGATAAGTACCTGTTAGTGTGCAAAGATGGTCCCGTGTTCAACATTAAAGATGTTATGTTATGAGCAAAGTCGATTTATCCGTAAATATCGGACCGCTGAAGTTAAGAAACCCGGTAATGCTTGCATCGGGCACCGTGGGTTACGGCACTGAGATATCGGAGTTTACCGATTTAAATACAATCGGAGCGATTGTAACAAAATCGTTAAGCTTAAAACCGCGCAAAGGCAATCCGCCGCAGCGCATTGTTGAAACACCGTCGGGAATGCTGAATGCAATCGGTCTTGCAAACGTCGGTGTCGAAGCATTCATTAAAGAAAAAATACCGTTCCTTAAAAATTATGATGTGCCTTTAATCTGCAACATAGCGGCAAGCACAATTGAAGAGTACGTTGAGTGCACAAAAATTCTTACCGGAGAAGAAACAATTAAAGCTTTCGAGATAAATGTTTCGTGTCCGAATGTTAAAGAAGGCGGGTTGCAGTTCGGTAACGATGTGAAAGCCGTAGGCAAAGTAACCGAAATGGTTCGGGCGGTTACAGACAAACCGCTTATAATAAAACTATCACCTAACGTTTCGTACATTTGGGAATTTGCAGACGCCGTAAAAAAAGAAGGCGGCGATGCTGTATCGGCAATAAATACCGTAGTCGGTTCGGCGTTCGACATCTACACTAAAAAACCGAAACTCTTTAATGTAAACGGCGGACTTTCAGGACCTGCAATAAAACCGGTTGCAATTGCCAAAGTGTTGGAAATATCACGCAAAGTAGATATTCCGGTAATCGGAATCGGCGGAATAATGAACTGGAAAGACGTAATAGAATTTATGATTGCTGGAGCAAGTGCGGTTCAAATAGGAACGCTTAATTTTATCGATCCTACCGCCGCCGGAAAAATGGTGGGTGAACTGGAACAGTATTGTGAACAGATGAATATTAAACGAATTTCAGAATTAACAGCTTCTTACGATATAGAAGAATAATGGATATTGAATCATCATTAGAAAAGTTATTTGCGCTTCACACTTTCGGTGTTAAGTTAGGACTGGATAACGTAAAAGGGTTTCTTAATCATTTAAACAATCCGCAGGATAATTTAAAAGCTATCCACATTGCCGGTTCGAACGGAAAGGGAAGCACGGCAGCTTTTATTGCAAGTATTCTGATGGAATGTGATTACAACGTTGGATTATATACATCGCCTCACTTCGTTAAGTTTAACGAAAGGATAATGATTAACGGCAGGCAGATTCCTGATAAAATTGTAGCTGAGTTTATTGATCATCATTGGGAATATATAACCGAACATAAACTAACATTTTTTGAAGTTACAACCGCAATGGCTTTTCAGTACTTTAATGATAATAACGTTGATTATGCTGTAATAGAAACCGGACTGGGCGGAAGGTTGGACGCAACAAATGTACTTAATCCATTAGCCGCGGTAATTACTTCAATCAACCTGGAGCATGTAAATATTTTAGGCGATAAAATCGAACAGATAGCAAAAGAAAAAGCCGAAATAATTAAGCCGGGTGCTAAAGTGTTCACGGGCTTTTTACCGGACGAAGCCGACAAAGTTATCGAGCAAAAATGTAAAAATGAAAATTGCGAACTCTTCAGGTTGGAAGAATATCTGAACGAAACGGAAAACAAAGTAGAACTTTACACCGAAGAAATCGAAATAGATAAGTGGGAAATTCCGCTGAAAGGGGAGTATCAGAAGCATAATGCGGCACTTGCGGCACTAACTGTAACAAAAACGCTTTTGACCGATGATATAAACTGTGTTGAGTTTGGTATAAAAAATGTTGTGAATAATACCGGAATACAAGGGAGATATGAATATTATCATAAAAACCCGGCTGTTATTTTCGATTCTGCACATAATTCTTCCGGCATCAGCAAGTTCTTAACCGAATTCAAACAGGAAAAAGGTAACTACTTAAAAAGTTCCGTGCTATTCGGAGTGATGAAAGACAAAGCTGTTGACGAGATGCTTAAGCTTTTGGATGATGTGTTCGATAATATTTATCTAACCCAAATTAATTATGAAAGATCTGCAACCATAGACGAATTAAAAGAAATATGTGATGCAAATCATATAGAAGTCGGAGTGGTAACGGAACCGGTAAAATTCGTAAAAGAGTTTATAACCGAAACAAGTAAGGAATGCCTGGTAATATTGGGAAGTATGTATTTATTGGGTGAGGTTAAAAAAGGTCTCTTGTGATGAATTTACTTGACATTAAACAGTATAAAAGTTATGTTTCGATATACCACGTGTTCCTTTCAACACCAAAAGCAAAAAATTTATTAATAATAAATATCCCCGAGATTCATATCCGGTTAAAAAAGGTTTTTACAATTTATCTAACTAATCTACAAACATAAATAGGGTCAAGTTATGCCAATGGACATTTCTGAACTCAAGTCGAAAAAAATCGTTGAATTAAACGAGATCGCTAAAGACCTGAACATTTCCGGTTATAGTGATTTAAGAAAACAAGAGTTGATATTTAAAATTCTGGAAGCACAAACCGCTAAAGACGGATTAACCTTTTCGAAAGGTGTGCTTGAAGTGCTGCCCGATGGTTACGGTTTTCTTCGTTCGTCCGATTATAATTACCTGCCGTCCCCCGATGATATATACGTATCGCCATCGCAAATTAAAAAATTCAGTTTACGCACGGGTGATTTTGTCAGCGGTCAGGTTCGTCCGCCCAAAGAAGGTGAAAGATTTTTTGCCCTCTTAAGGGTTGAAGCGGTAAACGGCATCGAACCCGATAAAGTAAGGGGAAGAACATTATTCGATAATCTTACTCCTGTTTATCCGACTAAAAGAATCGATCTCGAAACCGCTCCCGGTGAATACTCGATGCGTATTATGAACCTGCTTGCACCCATAGGCAAGGGACAGCGTGGTTTGATTGTATCGCCTCCGAAAAGCGGTAAAACCGTATTGCTTCAGAAAATAGCAAATTCGGTTTCGAGGAATCATCCCGAAATAAAAATAATCGTTCTGCTTATTGATGAACGTCCCGAAGAAGTTACTGATATGGAACGTTCGGTTCAGGGAGAAGTAATCAGTTCAACCTTCGATGAACCGGCTGAGCGCCACGTGCAGGTTGCCGATATGGTTATCGAAAAATCGAAACGAATGGTTGAAGCCGGTGAAGATGTTGTAATTCTGCTCGATAGTATTACACGTCTTGCAAGAGCACATAATATTGTTGCTCCTCATAGCGGAAGAATTCTTTCGGGTGGTGTCGATTCAAACGCACTTCAAAAACCGAAAAGATTTTTCGGCGCTGCACGTAACACCGAAGAAGCAGGCAGCTTAACTATTATTGCTACCGCATTGATTGATACGGGAAGCAGAATGGATGATGTTATTTTCGAAGAGTTCAAAGGCACGGGTAATATGGAACTTGTTCTTAACCGCGATTTAAGCGACAGAAGAATATTCCCTGCAATTGATGTGAACCGTTCGGGAACCAGAAAAGAAGAACTGCTGCTTACCGAAGATGAACTTTCCAAGATTTGGATTCTTCGTAAGGTTCTTAGTGAATTTTCGCCGATCGAAGCTATGGAATTCTTACTGGATAAGATGAGAGGAACAAAGAACAACAAAGAGTTCCTTCTGAATATGAACAACTGATATCGGCAAAACCAGGCAGAGGCAGATAGTATAATCCCTTCTGAATTGTGTTGAATGGAATATTATTCCGAGGGTAAATTGCAATAAAAAAACTCATAACGTGAAAAAATTATTCTTTATTCTCCCGTTGCTGACTGCGTTGACATTTGCGCAGGCGGGACACAAATTAAGAAGAGGCATTTATTTTAATCAATTAATGCCTACGGTTCAGGTTTTACCCGTATCTGCTTCAAGCATAAGAATATTTTATCTCTATCGCATACCTTACGATCTACTGGTATTCCAAAGGGATAAAAACGGGTTTTCATCTTCTTTGAGAATTCAAATTGAAGTAAACGAAGACGACAAATTCGTAACCCGCGAAATGAAAGAAATTACTGTATCGGTTGCCGATTTCGAAAGAACCGAATCGGGCGATGAATGCATTCAGGGGTTTATCACATTCGATCTTCCCCCGGGGAATTATTTATTTAAAGGAACCGCTGCCGATCTTAACTCAAACAAAGAACTAACAATACTGCCGGTTGAAGTTAAGGGCATAGAAGGTTTTGAGAAGGGAATATACCGTCCGATAATTATAAATGCCGGTACCAAATGCAACGGCAAGAATTTTCCGAACATTGTAAACCGGGGCGGCAGCATTCCTTATTCTTCAATAGACTATCAGGTTGTTATACCCGTTCGTGATACTACGGTTCAATATTTAACCGTAACATTGCGCAACGGCGACGATGAATTATTCACGCGAAAAATTGATGAGGTATATACAACCGGTCTTTCAATTTCGGTTTGTGAAGAGAAACTTTTTATTTCGAAAAACGATTCGATGCTGACTACGAAAAATTTTATCCTTCGTAATTTCAGCCGGTCGCTGGACGAGGGAGTCTATTTGCTGGCAATTAAACTGAATGAAGAAGATGAAGATGAAGATGAAATAAATTTTCCGTTAGCCGTAAAATGGATAGACAAACCTATCTCGCTGCGGAATGCAGAGTTTGCAATTGAAATGCTCAAATACATCGAAGAAGACTCTGTTATTTCGAGGTTACTGGATGCGGATGATTATACAAAAGCACTTTACAACTACTGGAAGAAATATGACCCTACTCCCGCAACATCTTTTAACGAACTGATGGCTGAATTTTATTCGCGTATTGACTACGCCGCTCTTGAATTCAGAGGGTTGGCAAAGAAGAACGGGATTACTACCGACAGGGGTAAGATTTATATTAAGTACGGTGAACCGGATAAGATTGAAAGATATTCAAATGAAAACGGATATATGATTGAAAAGTGGACTTATAAAAATCCTGATAAAAAGTTCATATTCGTCGATAAGCAGGGAACCGGAAACTTTATTCTTGTAGAGGGATAATGAACAGTTTTGTATTTACATGCGGCGATATTAACGGGATCGGTCCCGAAATAGTTATCAAAACGCTAAACAAAGTTACTGCACAACACCCGCAAGACAAATTCTATTTTGTTTGTCCCGCAAAAGTTTTCCTAGATATTTCATTAACAACCCGTCCTTCATTTGAGTTTGAGATAGTAAAGAAACTTCCAAAAGAATCATCGGCACAGGTATTAATATTAAGTAAGAAAAACTATCCGCATAGTCCGGGTAAACTTACAGTGGCGGCGGGTAAGGCGGCTTTTGAATCTCTTGAAACATCATTCGGTTTGTGGCAGAAGAAAAAAGTCGATGCTATAATAACCGCTCCAATTTCTAAGCAGGCAATAAATTCAGCCGGATATAAATTTATAGGACAAACGGAAATGTTTGCCGAATGGACCGGTACAAAAAATTATGCAATGATGTTCCTTTCAGCAAAGCTGAATGCCGCATTAGCAACAATTCATTCTCCGTTAAAGAAAGTCCCGAACCTTATTAAATCAAATAAGTTAACTAATGTTATTAATCTTGTTTATAATACTTTAACTGTTGATTTAGGGTACAATGATCCGAAAATTGCCGTGCTCGGATTAAATCCACATGCCGGCGAAGACGGTTTAATCGGTGATGAGGAAATAA
>JAJRSV010000218.1 GCA_024278655.1 Bacteroidota bacterium
CAATATCGAAGCAACGAAAGCTACCCATAGACCTATATCCCACATAGCAACCGTTCTGAACTGCCCGACGTAACCGGTACCGAGAATTGGAGGCACAAACGGTTTAACGACGTTACTTAGAGGTGCCCGCGGGTCCAGGTTTGTTCCGAAATTCCTAAGCCAAAAGTATAAATCGCCGAGGAAGATAACAGGGAACTATATTGCCGGAAAAGCAAGGAATGCCGCAATAGGGCTGTGTACATAAATAGCACCGATTACAAGCATCGCAATTGCAATAATTATAATTATACTAAGTGATCTTTCGAGCGGTGCCGCATCCTTCATAGAACGCATTCCGATGTAATGATTCAACTCGTCAATCTCGTTTACATCGCCATCAACATGATTGATATATGTCGAGATGTATAATCCACCCGGATACTGAGGTGCGTATAACGTCAGCTTCCAGTAAGGAAGAAAAATAGAGCTGAGTAATAATACCGCCGCCAGAATAAAAAATATAGTTGGTTTAATAAATCGTTTCCGTTCTTTCTCCAATAATTCTTTGGGAACCCTTGGTCCCAAAATCAGGTCTATATCTTTCATCTTTACCTCTGTTTTAAATTTACCGCTAAATAGTAAATGAAATTTTTTTAATAATATTTTATTTATAAGAGCCTGCTTTCTTAATTAGCAGAAAGCAGGCTCAAGAAGAATTACATTGAATTATGCACTAAAGTTACGGCTTTACTAAGAAGTAGCCAGCCATCTCTAAGTGCAATGCTGAGCAGAACTCGGTGCAATAGAAGGGGAATACGCCTTGTTTATCGGCAACAAATTCTACCGTTTGAGTTTCGCCCGGCTCTAAACTAAGGTTAAAGTTATAACCCGGTACCGTAAAGCCGTGTGTAGCATCTTTAGCACGCTCTACGTTTGTGATGTGCCAGATAACCTTATCGCCTTTGCGTACTTCTACGCGTTCAGGTGTATAGTGACTACGAACGGCACTCATCCAAACCTCAACAGTGTTACCGGTTCTCTTTACTCTCTCTTCGCCGGCAAGAACTCCGTAAGGAGATTTCGATTGAGTTCCCGGATCCCAGCCGATTTCAGGATATACATCCCATGCTTTTATTTTATCGGCTTTTATCATCTGTGCATAGTGAGGTTCACCAATACCAATCGGCATATCGTATAATCTCTGCATCTGTCCGTCGGTATTACCTATGTCGATTAACTGGAAGTTTTGAGGCAATAAAGGACCAACATTTGTAAAGCGGTCAATTGCCCACTTGTTAAGTGAAACAAGATACTTACCGTCGGGATGAATATTATCGCCTTCGGCAGTTACAAGGTGACCGACGTTGTAATGAATGGAAATTTTATCAACAAGTTTCCATGGTTCTTTACCGTTCTTTTTAGTCCACTCGCCGCCTAAAGCCCAGCGTGCAACCGCACTTTCGAGGAACAAACTTGTATATGCATAACCATCAGGATCAAACTGTGTATGTAGCGGTCCTAAACCGAGTTCAACCTGTGCTTCGAGAACTGCATCGTAATCGAGTATCGGAACTCCGTAAGGATCTTTTTCTTTAATTTTTCCGTTGTCGATTGCATCTTTAATTTTTTTGAAACTGTATACCGTAGCATGCGGATCGAGTTTACCGGATACTACTATGTAGTTTCCGTCCGGTGAAACGTCAACTCCATGCGGACTTTTCGGTTCGGGAATGAAATACAGGATTCCTTCTTTAATCGAAGTTTCGAGAGTTAATACGTTAAAGCCATTAATCTTAACGGTTTTTCCTGCTTTGAATAACTCAGCGGCTTTTTTAAGATGAATTACGTGAAGATAATCCATATCTCGCTGCGAAGCTCCTGCCTCGAACGGGGGATTGCCTTCTTCAATACCACCTGTAGCCAACTCGGTATTAAACGAATTCTGAAAGACCCATCCCTCACTTACTAATTTTCCTGCATCGGTAATATCCTGCCAGTAAGGAGGAAGTTCCATTGCAAAAGATTCTTCGGTATTAATTCTTCCTTTTTCACGGTCGAATTTCCAGAAGGTAACCATACCTTTGTATTTTTCGTTATAGTCATCTAACGAAGCATATTCGCCCGACCATGGCATACCGTACTGACCGCCTTCGATAATCCACTCGGTATTAGGTGTAACCATCGTTCCGCCGTGATCACTTAACGACAGCGGATTTTTAATAATCTGCTTTGTCTCGAAATCTCTCAGGTCGATAACGGCAACTCTTGCATTGGCTTTATCGTTAATAAACAAGAACTGACCGTCGTAGTCGCCGTCGGTTTCAGAAAGAGCAGGGTGATGTGTATCGCCCCAGGTTAATTCCTGTCCGTCATAATCGGCAGCATGTAAAATTTCTTTGGTCTCCTTACTGAATCCCCATCCCTGCCAGGGTTCGGGAGTAAAGACGCCGATTACTTTGAGCAGTCTCATCGAGGGCACACCGATGACAAGAACCTGTCCTGAGTGACCACCCGATGCGAACAATAAATATTCGTCGTACTTGCCGGTGGGTAAGAAAGTTTTAACGGCAGCAAGTACATCTTCCGGCGTTAAATCTCTGTCTTCGATAACAGCATTTATATCCTCACCGCCGACGTTCAAACTGACTTTTTCCTCCCCGCCTCCGCCGCAAGCTTTAAAAAAGAAAATTGCGGCAACGGCTATTACCGTAACAAGAATCTTTGTCAGGTGTTTTTTAATCATTGTTCCTCCGTGTTGTTATTAGTTGGTGTTTAAATGATGAAATCATATATTGATTCCGGTATTTGTTAATCTTATTTTTTTATCGTTAACACGATAAGCTAATTGCTCTATAGTAGTATTACCGAATAAATTTTTCATATTCGATTTGTATTCGGAATATGCCTCGTGAACCGGGCATGGATGAGCACTGTTGCAATCGGCTAACTTTAATAAACATTCTGAAAATGCCGCATCACCGTCGAATGCGGTGATGATATCGTAAACGGTAATCAACTCGGGTTTTTTTGCCAGCATAACTCCGCCATGCGGACCGCGATGCGATAACATAATTTTATGTGCTGTTAATACCTGAAGTATTTTTGTAAGAAAATGAAACGGGATGTTGAGATTTTCCGAGATGTCTCGTATCGGTACGTAATGGTTATTATCTTTCAATCCAACGTATACTGTTGCCAGTATACCGTATGTGCAACTCTTCGATAGCATCTCTCACCTGAGGTATTTAAGAAATCAGACTCTTTAATCCGAAAATTAAATTAATTGGGACAATAATCCAAGCAGAACAACTGTTTTATTCGAAAAATTATTGAATTCGGATTTTATTTCTCCCTGGTAATATGCCACTTTTTCTCTATTAATGAAAGCAAAATGATTAGGAAAAGAAAAAATCCGGGACGGAGAGTTTCAAATGTTTAATGCCTAAATGTTGCTATAAATATTGAGCGATGCATTCAAGTGCCTGATATGTTTTAATGTAATATTTTGATAAAGTACTCGCCGCGGCTGTGTAAAGAAAATTGTTCATCAGGAAATTAAAAAAGGCACCCGAAATTTTGATTCGAGATGCCTTCAAACTTTTTTAGTAATACCGGTGAAAAATTAATTCCTGAGTTTAGCAATCAGGGATTTTTTACATAAGCATTCGGTCTTAAGTAAAACCACCAGTTAAGTATCAAACAGATAAAATAAAATATAGCGAAACCATATAACGCATATTCGGGTGTAGTTGCTTTTATTTGTTCACCTAAAACTTTCGGAATTATAAATGCACCGTAAGCCGCAACGGCAGATGTCCATCCAAGTACCGGACCGGCTTGTTCTTCGTTAAACACCATAGCTATTGTTCTGAAAGTTGAGCCGTTGCCAACTCCCGTAGCGGTAAACAGAATGATAAACAAAACAAAAAACGGGAGGAAATATTCTTCGGGCGTGGGTGACTCGTAAGCAGCAGTCATAAAATAAGCTGCACCTAAAGCCGAAGCAATCATTACGACTGAAACAATTTGTGTTACTTTTGCACCGCCTACTTTATCCGATATCCAACCTCCCACAGGACGAATCAGCGCACCGATGAATGGTCCCATCCATGCATAAGTTAATGCACTCGGACCGTTTGGATTCAGAGTATCGTGAGTTATTACACCGTTAGCACCTGTGATGTGACTGAAACCGAATATTACTTTTATTGCCAGAGGAAATGCAGCCGAAAACCCGATAAAAGAACCGAATGTCATCGTATATATTACGGTCATTGCCCAGGTGTGCTTGTTATTAAAAATTTTATACTGACGTTTAAGATTTTGTCTCAATTCGCCTGTTGTTAAATATCGCATTAACAGTACGGTTGCAATAATTACCAACGGAAGGACAATCCATTTGCTTAATAATCCCGATCCGGTGGGTGGGGGGAGTAAAAGGTATAATCCCACAGCAGCAGTTACCAAACCTATAAACAGTAGTCCCGATATTTTAACAAAAGCGCCTAAGGGATTTCCGGGATTCGGTGTAACCGATTCGGTTACGATGTTGTTCATACCGAACCAGCCGGCAAAAGCCAACGGTACTAAAAATACCAACCATATAAACCCGGCGTTTTGAATCCAGGTTTCGGAACCCGCCGGAATTTTACCGATAAGTGTTCCGCTTGTGTTTAATAGTATTGAAGGTCCACCGGCTAATGAACCGAAGATACCGACTGTCATAACCAACGGGATTAGTATCTGCATAGTTGTAACGCCGAAGTTACCGAGTCCGGCATTCAATCCAAGAGAAGTGCCCTGAACTTTTTTCGGAAAGAAGAAACTTATATTAGACATTGACGAAGCAAAGTTGCCGCCGCCGAAGCCCGACAAAAGAGCAAGCAGTTGAAATGTCCATAAAGGAGTATCTTTATCCATCAAAGCCACACCTGTTCCGAAAGCAGGTATCATAAGTAAAGCTGTAGTAAAGAAAATAGTATTTCTTCCGCCCGCTATACGAATAAAAAATGTGCTCGGTATCCTTAAAGTTGCGCCGCTCAATCCGGCAATGGCAGAAAGTGTAAATAACTGGCTTTGTTCAAACGGATAACCGAGATTTAACATTTGAACGGTGATGATTCCCCACATAAGCCAAATAGCAAACCCGCACAATAAGCTGGGAATAGAAATCCACAAATTCCGGTTTGCAATCTTCTTCCCCTTGGAGTTCCAGAACTCCTCGTCTTCAACTTTCCACTCTTTTATATTTACATCTGGCATTGGTAATACCTGTTTATTTGAATGATTTATTTATCTTCATCTTCATGCTTTGCTAAAAGATCGATATGTTCAAGCACATCCGGCGCTTCTTCTTTCATAAGTGTTTCGGTAGATCTGTGCAGCCACATCAGGCAAAGTGCCGAGAGGAAGAGCATAAACATCCAACTGCTTGTCCATAAGCCGGTACCTTCGAGCAAATAGCCGAAGATAATCGGGGAGACGAATCCTCCAAGCCCTCCCAACACCCCAACCATTCCGCCGACAACCCCGACTTCATCGGGAAAGTTATCGGGGATTAATTTGTACACAGCGGCTTTGCCTATTCCCCATATACTTCCGATTAGAATTGTAA
>JAJRSV010000219.1 GCA_024278655.1 Bacteroidota bacterium
CCTGGGTTTCATCTTCCTGTGAATTAATTGCATCTTTAAGGTAGTTCACGTAATCGTATAATGTTCTGAATCCCTGGTTTGTAAAATTCATCGTAAGCGAAAACATCTTTTCGATATTTGCCAATTCCTGCTCACCGTCTGCACGTGAAGCAAGCACACTTATAAAATCGGTCTCGCTTAAAATCTTCCGGAGCATTAAAGTTATATCAACTTCACCGGCAAGCGAAAGATTTTCCTGAAGCTGTTTAACAACCGGTTTGAGCTTATCATCATTACCGGTAGCGGTCTTTAACTTATCCCAAAACGTAAAACCTTTTTGAAGCGATATTTCGAAAAGCTGCAAATCGCTGAACGAGTAAAACGGCGAACGGAGTAGACCCACAAGCGCCGAATCGTTTTCCGCATCGAGCAGAAACGAGAAGTAATTATAAATATCGTAAATCGACTGCCTTTGATAGAAACCTTTTCCGCCGATAATGTTGTAAGGTATGTTTAATTTGATGAACTCTTTTTCAAGCTCTTTAAATGCAATCCGTCTTCTTACAAGTATTGCAACATCTTTCCATTCTAATTTTGCTCCTTTATCGGTAATTAGTTTCAGGATTTGTTTCGCCGTTAATTCTGCTTCGGTAAATTCGCCGACTTTTTCTGCAAGAATAATTGATACACAGCCGTTTTCCTTTTCCTGCCGCGCACAAATTAAATCGGAGTGGGCAACTTCGTTATATAACTCCGATGGACTTGCAAACAAACGTTTGAACAGCACATTAGTAAACAAACATATTCCGGGATACATTCTGAAGCTGTCCGGTAGTGTAAGAAGATAATCGTTGCCGCTTTTGTTCTCTATGTCTCTGCTCGTTTTACTGAACACTTCCAACTCTGCATCCCTGAAGCGGTAGATGCTCTGCTTTTCATCACCTACAATGAAAAGGTTTCCCTTTTTCAGATAATCGAGTATCGGCATAAATATTTGATACTGAAGTTCGTTCGTGTCCTGGTATTCATCAACCATAAGATACTCGAACTCTTCGGATAGCGACTTCTGAACGCTTTCCAATTCCAGTATTTGTTTTGTTTTAATCAGGATGTCTTCGTAATCGAGATAGCCGAGTTCTTTCTTTCTTCTGTCGTACAATTCAATTGCGCCATCGAATAATTTAATTAATGCCTTACCAATTTCAGCCAAAGCCCGTTCCGTTGCTTGATGTTCTTCATCGAATTGCACTTCCGATAACTCTTTTATTATCCGCTCAACTATTCCGATCGATTCTTCCAAGCCATCTCTTTCTTTCGCGGAAAGGTAACCCTGTTTCCTTACTACATTGCTTTTGGTAAACATTTCTTCTCTTACTTTACCCAGCAGTTTAATGAACTCAATTGCATCATCTGCATTCACTAAATCTTTTAACAAAGGACTTACGCTTAATGCTATTTCGTTATCAGGTTTATAATCCAAAACCGCATCGTTAATGGCTTTAAGATTATTAACAAGATTATCGCGAACCGGATTGATTATCAGATTCAAATATTCATTGAATGTTGAATGAAAATATTCCGCTATCTCGTCGACATTTTTGTGATAAAGTTCTTCGCTCAACTTCATTACAATTTTTCTGTGTGAGATAAGATTTTGCAGCTCACGTACCAATCCGCTTTTCGATGAAAACAATCTTATTAAAAATTTTAAATCATCATCATCCTCAAATTCAAGTTTCTGTTTAATCAATTCTTCAACTGCGAGGTCGAGCAGTTCCTGCGACATCGTTGCATCAATCGGTGTGAAGTTTGCATCAAGGTCTGCTTCTACAGGGAACTTTCTTAAAATGTTTAAGCAGAAGGAATGAATAGTGGAAATGTTTGCAGATACGAGCTGACGGCGCAGCTTTTCATACTTCGCCCTTAATTTATCATCTTCAGTTGTATTTATTTGTTCATCGATTGCCCTGGCAATTCTTGCATAAAGTTCGCCGGCTGCTTTATCCGTAAATGTAATCGCAGCAATCCTGCTTAAAGGAACATTGGCTTTAACTGCAATTTCCAGATAGCGTTTTGCAAGCACAAAAGTTTTACCCGAACCGGCATTCGCACTCAACGAAATCGAATGCTCAATGTCTAATGCTTTTAACTGATGCGGTGTTAATTGCTCCATTTGCTATCCGATTTCTTCTTCGGGATGATATTTGGGAATTAGAATCTCAAATGTTGTTCCGCTGGGACCGGTGCTTACCAAATGAATTTTTCCGTGAATGCCTTCTAAAAATCTTTTTGCAAGTTTTAATCCCAGCCCCATACCTTTTTCTTTTGTAGTAAAGTTTATCTCGAATATTTTGTCTTTGTACTCATCTTTTATTCCTTCGCCGTTATCAATTACAACAAGCGAATAGTTATCACCCTTTTGCGTAAGCTGCAGCATAACTTCGGTTGCATTTGCCTGAATTGAATTCCGGATAAGATTTATTATCATTCTTCTTAACTGCGATGAATCGGCTTCGACCATTGCTGTTTCAACTTCGCTTTCGAATTTAAGTTTTATTTTTTCATCGACGAAAAGGTTAATTGTGTCCTTTACAACGGGAATGAAATCCAGCACTTCAAGTTTGATGCTCGGCATCTTTGCAAACGTGGAAAACTCGGATGCGATTTGACTTAAGTTATCTATCTGATTTAAAACCGTAGTAGTAACTTTATGAAAAATTTCATCGAAGTCCTGCCGCTTTTCATTATACGATGCAACAAGCTGCTGCACTGCAAGCTTAATCGGGGTTAACGGATTTTTTATTTCGTGCGCAACCTGCTTTGCCATCTCTTTCCACGCTGCTTCCCTTTCGAGTTCCGCTAATTCAATTTGATTTTTTTGTAGCTCTTTTGTCATCGAGTTGAAGCCGTCGTACAATTCTTTCATCTCGCCCTTTTCGGTGTTCTCCAATTCAACATTCAAATCGCCTTCGGCGACCGCTTCGGTAGCTTTGGTAAGCCGACGTATCGGTGCAGAAATTTGATTAGCCAGAATCATACTTATAATAATGATTAGAATAACTGCAAACGAATAAATGCCGAAAAGGATAACATCAATATCCGAAGTGGAAAATGCAGGATGTATTTTATTGAAAGCATCGTTTACGCTAATTATGAGCGGCACTCCGCCGATTCTTACCTTTCTGTAATATGCATCATAAACAAATTTATCGATGTGTTCTTTGGAAAGGTATTCGCGGTAACTTAAATAGTTTAAATTGTAATGTGCGTTCGGACTTAATTTATTGCTGAACAATCCAGTGTTATAAAGAATCTGTCGTGAAGTGTAAATCATGTCGGTGTTATCGTAAACACCGAATGATATATCGAGTTCCTTTCCCGCGTTTTTAAATGCGCCAACTAATTCGCGGTCGCTGTGCTTTGCCAACTGCGCACGCACATGCTTTTCGAGATAATCGGAGCGTCTGCTCAACTCATCGAAGATTGCTTTCTCACTTCTTTCGGAAACAACCTGGCGGTTATAAACAGCCAACACCGCAATCGGAATTATCGAAACTAACAGCAGCGCGAACAGCAGTTTTGTTCTGAACGAATACTCTAACTTAAGTGCTTTTGCCAACAGCATACCGAGGAACAAAATAAGTATAAGTATGCTGTGCACTAAAAATATTTTAAAGAAGTTAAACAGATTCCAGGTTATTTCCTTTTCCTTTGCGGCTACGGTAATTACGCGTTCGCTTCCTTCATCAAATAATTTTATTACGTAAGCAACATAGTTTTGATCATAAATAGAAAATGTTATCCACGCTTCATTAAACTCCGATAGCGGTGCACCGAGAATAGTCATAGTTTGTTCGCGGGAAGGATAGATATCTCCGAATACCTGCGTAACTTTTCCGTTAGTGAATTCGAAAATGCGTAGTTGCGAAACATCGATAACCGAGCCCAGCAGGGTTTTGTTCGACTCGAGAAAATCGGGGAAATTCCTCGAACCGATATTCTGAATATTGAATTCAACCAGAACCGAAACAAAGCCGGATATTAATCCATTCCTGAACACCGGAACCATACCGGCATAAATATCGATGTTACCGTTAATATTCTTTTTAACAGAAATAATCTGCCGACTGTCAATTTCATCAACATTTAATGTATCGAACAGATTGGTTTCGGCTTCTATTCCGACGGCAAACTTGCCCAGCTCGTTCATCTCTGCATCGTAAAGAACAACTGCCGAGTTTATAGATTCGCGCTGCATAGGGCTTTTAGACCAGATGCGAAACGCTTCTGCATTATAATTTATATTCGACATAAGGAAACTGTTTACGAGTTCGTCATCCTCGGTTGCACTGCTAAGTGTTTCATCAATCATATAATTAATCAGGTTTTCATTCGCTCTTATAATTTCGAATGCTACCGTTTTTAACGATCGAGTTTCCAGCTCAAGATTGAAATAATTCATCATTGTTACGCTGATGAATGATGCGGCAATTGTTATATAAACAATATTCTGTGCAACATTGCGCGAGCGAAAACATGCGAGATATACAAGCACCCCGATTAGCAAAATGAAAAGCACAACCATCAACTGAGTTATCAGCGGTTCGGGTTGATACATAAAGAAAATAAATCCGCCTGTTTCAATAGCCAAAAAGAAAAGAACAAACTTAAGGTTAGTCTTGCTCTGCTTGTCAATCAGCCGGAGAAATAATCCGATGAGAATCAGCAAAGCAACCATAGATAGAACAACAGCCGAACCGAGCATTAA
>JAJRSV010000014.1 GCA_024278655.1 Bacteroidota bacterium
AATATGGGAAGAAGTTGAGGAAGATGAAATGCCGCTATGGCAATATAGAATCATTCATCCCGAAGCAAAACTTTCAAGCAAAGACAAAGAAATTATAAAAAGTTGGACCGGAGAGTAAAAGGTGCGGCTTCGCTTTGCTGCGCCGCGACAGGTCGTTGTGAAGATACAAAGTTTGAGTAAAGTGGAAAGATAACTTATGAAAAAAATTATTGTCCTGGGATGTGGAATGGTAGGCAGTGCTATTGCTGCCGATCTATGCGATGAGTTTGATGTGACGGTTGCGGATTTAAATAAAAATCATCTCGATGAACTTCAGGCGAAGCATAATATAAATACCATTCAAAAAGATTTAAGCTCGCCGGGTAATGTAACGCAATTAGTAAGAGACTTTGATTTGGTTATTGGCGCTGTGCCCGGCTTTATGGGCTTTGAAACATTGCGTTCGGTTATAGAAGCCGGTAAAGACGTTGTGGACATATCCTTCTTTAACGAAGACCCGTTTGGGTTGAATGAATTGGCAAAAGACAAAAACGTTACTGCCGTAGTCGATTGCGGTGTGTCACCCGGATTGAGCAACATCATTCTTGGTTATCACAACAGTAAAATGAAAGTCGATAGCTATAAGTGTTATGTCGGCGGACTGCCCGTAAAGAAATCCCCTCCGTTTAATTACAAAGCTTTCTTTTCTCCCATTGATGTAATTGAAGAGTATGTGAGACCGGCAAGGATTGTGGAAAACGGTAAGGTTGTTGTGAAAGAAGCTTTATCCGAACCGGAAATTATAGAGTTCGAATATGCAGGTAAACTCGAAGCATTCAACACCGACGGTTTGCGGACGTTGCTCAGGACAATGAAAATTCCGAATATGATAGAGAAAACACTTCGCTATCCGGGACATATTGAATTGATGAAGGTATTCAGGGATGTTGGCTTTTTTAGCAATGAAGAAATAGAGATTGACGGCAGGAAAATAAAACCTATCGATTTAACGGTAAAACTTCTGTTCCCGTTCTGGAAACCGGAAGATGATGAAGATGAGTTTACGTTATTAAAATTAATCATCGAAGGGGAAGAAGAAGGGAAAAAGAAAAAATATATTTATACCGTATTTGATAAATTCGATAGAGAAACAAAAACCTCATCTATGGCACGAACAACCGGGTACACCTGCACTGCAGTAGCAAGATTGGTTCTGGATGGCAGCTTCAATCAAAAAGGCATCTGCCCGCCGGAGTATGTAGGAGCAGTGCCGGGTGTGATGGATAAAATATTTGATATGTTGAAAGAAAGGAATATTTATGTGAGTGAAGAAGATTTCTAAAAAGTATTTTAAGACAACATAGAAAATTAAAAGCATAGTAATCTTTTAGTCTTATTTCGCTTGTTGGATACTGTTTACTTAACTATCTTCTCCAACCTCTCAATTTCATCACGCAGCAAGGCGGCTTTTTCAAACTGTGAATTCTTTGCCGGTTGATGTATATGTCCTCTAACTAAAATATTTTCTTATGTGCTTATATAAGATTATTTCCGCAGGTATATTTATGCTTTAGTTGAGAGATTATTAAATATCAACATTGTAATTCGCTTTAATGAAGTTAACTATTTCATCGAGAAAGTATTCTGCATCCTTAATTTGTTCTTCTGCATCTGCTTTACTTGCTAAGTAGAAATCTTTATAATCACTATCTAATCTGACATAAAAAGCTTTTGTCAAAATATTTTTTGCATTTTCACTCATCAAGCCGGGCTTTATGAATTCCTTGTTGAATAATGCTATAACACCAGAATGTTTTTTGCTGTCCAATTTTTTGAAAACCAATAGTGCTCTGGCTGCATGAAAAACAGAATAATATGAACTGCCAAGAGATGAGTTTATAAAATTCTTTTCTAGTACATACTTTGCAACCTGAAGTTCTTCTCTTGCTTTCTGTATTCTATACTTTGCAAGCTCAACTGTCTGTTCATCCATAAACGACAATTCCTTCTTTTACAACATTCATTAAAAAAGGAGAATGGTTTTTATACCTTTCTGCAACACTTGCTTTCTCAATTATTATTGAAAGCAAAATGCTTTCTTTATCTAAATAATAGTTGGTCAATTCAACTCTTTTCTTTCTATAGTAATCCAGGTTTTCGTCATCAACAACAACTAAAAAATCTACATCAGATTCTCTATCATAATCTCCGCGGGCATAAGAACCGAAAAGGACGATTTTCAACACTTTGCTTCCGAATGTTGTTCTGATTTTGCTTTCGATTTCAGGAAGTAAAGAGTTTAATTTATCACTATTTGTTATTTGTTTTTTCATCTGTAGATAATTTTAATTTTTGGTCGGATGGAACACGCATTATAAACATTTCCTTGTATGTAAAAAGATTTTTCATGCTCGTTTTCATATTACAAAATATAACATATCAAATGTACAGTTAAAACAAAAATTTCTTTAGCTACCTGTCGCGGCGTAACGTAGCGAAGCCGGACTACTTAATCATCTTCTCCAACCTCTCAATTTCATCGCGCAGCAGAGCGGCTTTTTCGAACTCGAGGTCTTTTGCTGCCTGGTGCATTTGCTCTCTTAGCTCGTCAATTATATCTTTCTTCTGATCATTGTCTAAATATTTAAGAACCGGTTCTGCAACTTTTGAGAAACCGTAATCTTCTTTCTCATCCCTCTTCCGCACATCTGCAATTGATGTGGAGCTTAAAATTTCTTCCATTGTTTTGTAAATGGTTTCGGGAGTTATACCATGCTTTTCGTTGTATTCTCTTTGCAGCTTTCTTCTTCTGTTTGTTTCATCGATTGTTTTACGCATTGAGTTTGTAATTACGTCGGCATACATTATTACGCTTCCGTTTACGTTACGTGCGGTTCTTCCCGCAACCTGCATTAACGATTTTTCGCTTCGGAGGAAACCTTCCTTGTCTGCATCGATAATTGCAACAAGTGAAACTTCCGGCAGGTCCAATCCCTCTCTTAATAAGTTTACACCGACCAGCACATCGAACTCGCCGAGACGCAGATCGCGTAAAATCTCTACACGTTCGAGCGAATCGATATCGCTATGGATGTAGCGGACGAGTATTCCGATTTTGTCTAAATAATCCGCAAGGTCTTCCGCCATCTTTTTAGTAAGTGTTGTTACAAGTATTCTCTCTTTTTTCTTTACTCTTTTCCGAATCTCACCGATTAAATCATCAATTTGTCCTTTTACCGGTCTTACCTCAATCTCGGGATCGAGCAAACCGGTTGGACGTATGATTTGTTCAACGACTACGCCACCGCTTTTTTCAAGCTCGTAATCGGACGGTGTTGCACTTACGAATATTACCTGGTTAAGCATGCTCTCAAATTCTTCAAACTTAAGCGGTCTGTTATCAAGAGCGGAAGGAAGTCTGAATCCGTGCTCAACCAAAGTTTCTTTCCGTTTTCTGTCGCCGTTATACATCGCACGAATTTGCGGAACGGTTACATGCGACTCATCAATAATCAGAAGAAAATCTTCCGGAAAATAATCCATCAAGGTGTAAGGTCTTGAACCGGGCGGTCTGCCGTCCATGTGTCTCGAGTAATTCTCAATACCCGAACAGTAACCGATTTCCTTTATCATTTCAATATCGAACCTTGTTCGCTGCTCGAGACGCTGTGCCTCCAGATATTTTTCTTCCTTGCGTAATTCTTCCAACCGTTCCTTCAGTTCTTCTTCGATGCTGTAAATAGCTTTTTGAAGTTTCTCTTTATTCGTAACAAAATAT
>JAJRSV010000220.1 GCA_024278655.1 Bacteroidota bacterium
GCGGTCCGGCTAGTTACAGGTATGTTTATCCGGGTAGAGAAGTTTATAAATTTCTCCATTACTTAATTATCCCAAACTCAGATTATAATAATTTTATGAAAATGAGATACGCAGAAAACCAGCTTGGCTCTATGACTTATTCAAAAAAAGATAATATAATAAAGTTAAACGTATTACAGGGACCGGCGAATGATAATTTGGCTGCTGCATACAAGTTCAATTTGAATTTTAAAGTGGCAGATATTGTTATAACCGACAGATTCAGAGTAGCGAGAGACTCGCTCGTTGCCCGCGGGTTTTTGTCTCCTCCATATACCGATACTAAAGAATATGTGAAAATTCTTAAAGACCAAATCCGCTACTGGGACGGCGAAAAGTTTGTAACTGCAGAGGAGTATTTTGGACGTAATTAATATCGAAAATAAAAGAAGTAAGCTTAACGATCTTTTATCTTCATCTTCCTCCCCGAGGGAGAGGGTATTAATCACTGCAGAATATTTTGATTCGCTTATTGCTTCGAACGATAACAACATTATCGAATCTTATGCAATTGAATTTATTGAGCCGTTTATTGCTTCTCTTTACTATTACAATCCTTCCGGCATCAATCCTGCCCTTACCGGAAAGCTTATTGATATATGCGAAAAGCTTTCCGGGTTCGATTGCATAATTCCTTTCAAGGAAAGATTAAACTCCGCACTCGATAGAATAAAATATGAGTTAAGCGTTCTTAAGCAAAGCTTAAACGGTATAAAAAACCGGACAACAACTAACGGCAGGTTCTACATTCCTGTTATTGAAGAGACAACCGAAGAGAGCGGATTAAAATTAGGTTTGCTGGAGTCGATTTCCGTAAGCTTAAAAAAATCAAAAGACAAAGGTAAGTTTGTAATTGTTCCGAGCGGCAAAGAACTTGAACAACGGCTTATCGAACAGGTTAAAACTTCGTGGAATGTTGCTTTAAACGAGGCAAAAAAATATTTGAAGAAAAGAAGCATCGATGAGCTTGACGTTATCATAAATTTTGATAAACGATACGGCTACTACACAGGCGACTCGCTCGGAACAGCATTAACAGTTCTTTTCCTCGAAGAGATACTTAACTACTATAACTCACCGATTGTTATAAGTAAAAACAGCATTGCCGCTTTAACCGGTGGGATAGATGAAGAGGGTAATGTTAAGCCTGTATCTAATGAAATAATAAAACAAAAAACCGGGATTGTCTTTTTTTCAGATGCCGGGTTGTTTGTTGTTCCAAAGCAGGATGAGCAGACAGCGGAAAACGAATTGAGCTTATTGAAGAGAAAGTATCCCGGAAGACAACTAAAGATTGAAAGCATTAAAAGTTTTGATGACCTTCTGAACCGCCGCAACGCAATTGATATAAAAAAGCAAAAAGTTGTTGTGCGCGGCGCAAAGTATTTGAAAAAACATTGGGTTAATACGGCTGTTACACTATTGCTAACTTTGGCACTTGCAGTTTTATTCATCCTCGATTTCGATAACAATCCTGCAACACTTGAACAATCCGGTCGATTAATTCTTGTAAAAAATAAAAACGGCAAAGTGTTATGGAGAAATAAGTTCTATGATAAAGAACCTGTTTTTGATTACTTCGGGGATTTGCTCGAAAGAATAGAGGATGTTAATAATGACGGTAAAAACGAAGTGTTAATTGTCGACCAAAACAACAACTCCGAAAACAGTGGTGCCCTGGTTTGTTTTAATTATAAGGGCGATACTCTTTGGGTTTTTCAATTTGGTGACTCAATCAGAACAAATTATGAGCGATTCGAAATTTTAAGTTACGGCATACGAATGGTCGGCTTTGATTATTTTAACAACAGAAAAACACTTTATCTAACCGCACAACTTACTCCCTACTTTCCAACAGCCGTGTTCAGACTTGATGCCGCCACGGGTAACAGATTACCCGGCACTTATTGGAACCCCGGTGGGATTACGAACGGAACATTAGTTGATATAAATAATGACGGAACAAAAGAGCTTGTTTTGCTGGGCATAAATAATGAGTTTAATTGTGTGACGTTTTTTGCAATGAATAAAGACAGTTTATACGGCAGGGGTCCGGCAATATATAGATATGTTTTTCCGGGTAAGAAACCCTACAAGTTTATTCACTTTTTTATGATTCCGAACTCGGATTATAATAACTTTATGAATATGAGATATCCCTTGACGTATATTAATGATTTCAATTATACTGAAAAAACAAAGAATTTTAAGTTTTCTGTTTTTCAAGGACCGATAAGCGATAACCTAACAGTAAATTACCGTGTAGGACACAACTTCAAAATAAAAGATATTGTAATTCCGGACCAATTCAGAGTAGCACGCGACTCGCTCGTTGCCCGGGGGTTTTTATCTCCGCCTTACACCGATACGAAAGAATACGTTAAAATTCTTAAAGACCAGATCCGTTACTGGGATGGGGAAAAGTTTGTAACCGCAGAGGAATACTTTGGACGTAATTAATATCGAAAATAAAAGAACGGATTTGAAAACCGTTCTTTCTTCCTCCTCTTCACCGAGAGAGAAAGTTCTGGCTGTTGCCGGATATTTTAACTTATTATTAGAGTCCGGTGATAACAGTATTATAGAATCTTACATCACAGAGTTCATCGAATCCTTCATCTTTTACCTCGGCAGTTATAGTCCTGCAGGGGTTAATCCTTCTGTTACCGAAAACCTGCTTGCTGTTTGTAATAAGCTTGCTACACTCGACTGTTTAAATCCTTTCAAACAACAAATCAATTTTGCTGTTGATAATGTTAAAGCAGAATTAAACCGTCTTCGCCAAAGCTTAAGCGGAGAGACCGGACACTTAATTACCGACGGCAGATTCTATATTCCGGTTATTGAAGAGACAACCGGAGAGGGCGGCTTAAACCTGGGCTTGCTTGAATCTATTTCCGTAAGCTTAAAGAAGTCGAAAGACAAAGGAAAGTTTGTAATTGTGCCGAGCGGAAAGGAGCTGGAGCAACGGCTTATCGGGCAGGTTAAGAACTCCTGGAATATTGCACTTATAGAATCGAACCGTTACCTGAAAAGAAAGAAGTTTGACGAGGTTGATGTTATTATCAGCTTCGATAAACGTTACGGTTATTACACGGGTGACTCGCTGGGAACCGCATTAACCGTGCTTTTTCTCGAAGAGATACTTAACTACTATAACTCACCGATTGTTATTAGTAAAAACAGCATTGCCGCTTTAACCGGTGGAATAGATGAAGAGGGTAACATTAAGCCCGTATCCGGTGAAATTATAAAACAAAAAACCGGGATTGTGTTTTTCTCCGATACCGGATTGTTCGTATTACCTAAAGATGATGAGCAAACTGCAAGGAACGAGCTGGGACACCTGAAAAGTTTATACCCAAACAGAAACCTTAAAATAGAAAGTATCGAAAGCTTTTCAGATTTACTCAACAGAAGAAACATAGTTGATATTAGAAAACAAAAAACATTAGTGCGCACGGCAAAGTTTGCATTAAGAAATTGGGCGGCTGTTTTTTTGTTTGCTGCAATACTACTTCTTATCTACATCGGCAGGTTTTACGACTTCGACACAAATCCAGCACAGCTTGTAAACAAAGGGTCCTGGCTATTCGTAGAAAACAAAAACGGCAAACTGCTCTGGAAAAGGAAAGTCGAGTATAATTTGGATACGGAAAAACTCACCTCGTCATTATTAAAAACATCATCGCAAAAACTCGTTGATGTAAACGGAGACGGAATAAACGAAGTTATTCTTCTGCGAGAGGATGCGCAAATGTATAATGACGTAATCCCCAGACAAGTTAGCTGCCTCGACTCAGATGGAAATATTATCTGGTATTACATATTCCGGGATACTATTGAAACGAATGAAATGGTACATTCAACAGATTACGGCTCTTCATTAGTAGATACGCTAACAATACTAAATAAAAAAGCATTGATGCTTTATTCGAATAATGTTCTTTACCCTTCGGCAATTTATTTTTTAGAGTTGGAAACAGGGAAACGGTTCGGTCCGACTATGTGGAATCCGGGTCATCTCCGTACCGGCTTAATTGGTGATTTTGATGAAAACGGTAAAGCGGAATTAGTCGGGCTCGGAACGAGTAATTGTTTCGAACGAGTTGCCCTGTTTTCAATTGATATAGATAATATCGGCGGGCAGTTTCCCTCAAAAGGTCCTTACTTTTTTGTGGGAAAGGAATTCGCAAAAATCAACAAATACATTTTGCTGCCTAAATCGGATGTTAATAAATATCTGGGTTATAGGTTCAACACATTTCCGGTCAATATTAGTTACATAGAAAATCCGAAATATTTTACTTTTCACACATCAGAGGATCCGGATAAATTAAGATTGGGCATTCATTACCGGTTCGATAATAAACTGAATTTTATAATGCTTGACCCTGATGATTTCTTTCAGGTTGCAAGAGACTCGCTTGTAGCACGGGGAGAACTTGAGCCGCCTTACACTAAAACCCGAGAGTATAAAGAAATACTCGGTAACAACATGCTTTTCTGGAACGGTATAAAGTTTGTAACGAAAAAAGAATAGCGAATAAATAGAAAAGCCGCCATTTAGCGGCGGCTTAAATCCCCCAAACGACCCGGAAGGCATGTAATTAATATGTATAGAGAAATTTTTTGCTTTTTCTGATTTTCTTTTGATAATTGTAAAATTTTTTTAATTTTAGGGTCGAGGATTTAACCGGAGGGCTACAATTACGTATCTTGAGATAATAAAAAAGCTTTGTAACGAAAGTTACTCGCAGATTGAACTGAACGATTTTATTGAGAATCTTTTTAAAATGGGGCATTCGTACGTCCAGTTCAGATATAGTAATATCCGCAGAATTGCAAAGGCATCGTTCAGTACTGCCGAGGATATAGCCATCGAAGCTATCGAACCGCTTTTCCAGCCATCAAATCACACAACCGGTTTTATAATTACCGATGAAATCAGAAAATGGCAGCCGCCCATTGAAACAGAGGAGGAAGCATTGTTCTTTTTAAATAAGGTCGTATCACGACGAATAGACCAGCATATTTCTTATTTATTGAGGGAATCGGACCCTTTTTTTTCTAAAATATTAGATTCTATCAAGTATCTGATTCGTTCACAGGGATTTGCTATAACAAGCCACATTGGCAAAACTTACATAATCGAAAAAAAAACTAAAATTATTTCTACAGTTATCGGCGGCGCCGAGTTTGAAAAATTCCCGGCAAGATTATTTGTTGACAGAAAGAAATTATTATCTTCCCTTATCGATTACCTTAAGAACGAAACGAAATACTTTCCGGCTATACCGCTTAACGAACTTATTTTCAGGTTGAAGGAATTGAACATTTCAAGTTTCCTGGATGCAGATGAGCAGGTTAATCAGGTTAAGCTGTTGGAAATTGGCGAAATTGTAGACAGAGGACTTAAGCACACCGAACGGAAATTAAAGGAAACCTATTTA
>JAJRSV010000221.1 GCA_024278655.1 Bacteroidota bacterium
AATCAGGAAGATAATCCTGCAGAAGTGAATTTAAGAACCGTTTATTTTATAAATGCAGATACCGGCTGGGTAGCCGGGGATTTAGGATTGATATTAAAAACTACTAACGGTGGGGTAACTTTTATTGAAGAAGATAACTTTGTCCCAGATGTGTTTAAGCTTTATCAAAATTATCCAAACCCATTTAATCCGAGTACCGTAATTAAGTATGCAATTGGCAGTAGACAGTATGCAACATTAAAAGTTTATGATGTTTTAGGCAGAGAAATAACAACACTTGTTAATGAAGAAAAAGCTGCAGGAAATTATGAAGTTGAATTTAACGCTTCTAACTTACCAAGCGGAATTTACTTCTATCAGCTACAAGCTGGAAAATTCACACAAACAAGAAAAATGGTTTTAATGAGATAGTTTAATCAATAGCAAATTATTACTTGAGAGATGTGTACGCAACGTATCAGTTGTTTAAGATTTGGGAAGAGTTTCTAAAGTAAGCGGAACCCACCCTAAATCCCTCAAATTTAGTAGCACAGATTAGTAATCTGTGCTACATTTAAGTCTGTCCAACTTTTAAAATTCTCCCCTTCGTGGAAGGGGAGAACACAAGAGGGGTTCCCGGCGCACACATTATAAACAAATAAATAATTCAGCACGGTGACAAAACTATTTAACAGCAAATCGGAAATTGAACTTCGGCGACTTCTGCGTAATAATACCACCGAAGCTGAGAAACGTGTATGGATGTATTTAAGAAAACGGCAAATTCACAACGAAAGTTTTTTTACGGCTTCGCCTATAATTTCAAAACTTCTGGAAAAGGCTCGGGTATATAATTCATTTTCTTCAAAAGTATCGTAATCGAGATCTTCAGTTTCTTTCAATAAAAATGAAATTTCATCAAGAATGTGTTTTAAATATACATCATTATGCTTCATACCATTGGACTTCATTTTTTATATAATCTAAAATATATGGACTAATTCCCTGCTCAGTTAATAAGTCCACTTTTCTGTTAAAAATTCTCTCTAATTCAAAAGCCAGTTCAATGAAATTGTCGAATGACTTCTCCTCAAAATCCACCAATAAATCTATATCACTTTTGTCATCTGCTTCATCTCTTGCCAGCGAACCGAATAGACCTATTCTTTTTACACGATACTTACGTAGCAGATTTCGGTTTCTTTCCAGAATGTTAAGAGTTTGTTTTGATGTTAAAGTCTTCATAAAAGCTCATAATTTTTTGTAATAAAGATAAGAAAGCAGATAACAAGAAGGGATTCAATTTTGCTATTCCGCACACAGTTTTGATTTATCAGAAATTAATTGGATATCAGAAACAGGAGCGAAAAATGAATAGGAAATTTCCAGCGGTAGATATTTGCAGTTTAATTAATATCTGGCAGGCGTTCTATTTTATCCGCCGCTGTTTTTTATAAGAGTAACCCCTCTCGTACGTAACTGAGTTAAACAATCTTATTATTTTAAGTTGCCTGCGTTTTTTAATGTAATTATTAAAAATATTAAACACTGATTTTGTCATAGTTCTCCTCCGGTTTTATATCATTAGTCTTTTCAAATTTTATGGTTATCAATTTACACATCTTTATTTATTTTCTTATGTGAAACTGCGTGTTTAACAAATTCAACCCAAACTGTACTTCTTATCATAGTCAAATGTATTATATTTTGATTTTATTTTTCAGAATTATTTTGAGTGATTCGAATCCTTTATGAAAGAACCCGAAGTTACCCTTGAACTCGCACTTGAGCACGGACTCAACGAAGAAGAGTATAACAGGATTTTAAAGATTTTAGGCAGAACTCCTACTTTTACCGAGCTTGGAATTTTCAGCGTAATGTGGAGTGAGCACTGCAGTTATAAAAACTCGATTGCACTGCTTAAGACTTTACCGCGCGAAGGCGGACGGCTGCTTGTCGGTGCCGGCGAAGAGAATGCGGGGCTGGTAGATATCGGTGACGATTTAGCAGTGGCATTCAAAATTGAAAGCCACAATCATCCTTCTGCAGTTGAGCCGTACCAGGGAGCGGCAACAGGTGTTGGCGGAATTCTGCGCGACATATTTACAATGGGTGCACGCCCGATTGCAGCATTAAACTCTCTCCGCTTCGGTTCGCTCGATGATGCGAGAACACGCTATTTGTTTGCCGGAGTTGTTAAAGGAATTGGCGATTACGGAAACAGCTTCGGTGTGCCGACTGTAGGAGGCGAAGTTTATTTTGATGAATCTTATCATGGCAATCCGCTTGTTAATGCGATGGCAGTCGGACTCGTAAGTAAAAAAGTTTATGCAAGTGCAATTGCAAAAGGCGAAGGCAATCCCGTAATGATTGTGGGTTCTTCTACCGGTCGAGACGGAATACACGGTGCCACTTTCGCTTCGGAAGAGCTTTCGGAAAAATCGGAAGCGAAACGTCCTTCGGTTCAGGTCGGCGATCCCTTTACGGAAAAGCTTTTGCTCGAAGCCACATTGGAAATTGTAAGAAACGGCTGGCTCATCGGAATACAGGATATGGGTGCAGCCGGTATTTCCTGTTCCACAAGCGAGATGAGTGCAAAAGGCAAATCGGGAATGAAGATAAACCTCGATAAAGTTCCCCTGCGCGAAGACGGAATGAGCGCTTACGAAATTATGCTTTCCG
>JAJRSV010000222.1 GCA_024278655.1 Bacteroidota bacterium
GCTTTTACATTTCTAATTTTACTTGCAACTATATTTTATATACCGAAGAAGTTGAAGATTTGAATATTTGAATAATAATTCTATTTTTGTATTATAACATCTGATGTTATAATATTATGATTAAGAGCTTTAAAGATAAAGAAACAGAACTCTTATATATTTCTGGACGATCTAGAAAGTTTCCTACTTCAATATTAAAAAATGCATTAAGGAAATTGGATTATTTAAACGCTGCGCATAACATAAATGATTTGAAAATACCGCCAGGTAACAGGTTAAAACCGTTAAAAGGGAAATTACAGGGTAAATATAGTATGAGAATAAATGATCAATACAGAATTATTTTTAAATTCGAAAAATCTGATGCTTATGATGTTGAAATAACTGATTATCACAAATAGAGGTAAACATGTATCACTTAAAAAGAAAACCTACCCATCCGGGAGAGATACTAAAAAATGAATTTTTAATTCCATTAGGAATTTCACAAACACAATTAGCAAATGCGCTAGGAACTACGTTTAGGACAATTAACGAAATAATAAATGAGAAGAGAAATTTAAGCTCTGAAATGGCTGTAAAATTAGCAAAGTATTTTGGAACATCGGTTGAGCTATGGCTTAATTTACAGAACAAATATGATGTTTACAGAATAATGAATACGAAGAGACGCCAATTAAATAAAATAAAACCTTATACAGGTTAATTTGCCGTATAAAAGTTTCTCTACTGTTATTACAAGTATTAATTTCGCAATAAATTAAGTAAAGTAAACCTAAATATTATAGTTTCATGCTCAAAATCGGAAACATAGAAATAGAAAACGCAATACTGCTCGCTCCTATGGAGGATGTGACGGATGTATCGTTCCGGCTTGTATGTAAGGAGTTGGGAGCGGATTTGGTTTACACCGAATTTGTGAATTCGGAGGGACTGATACGTGCAAACGAAAAGACTCACAAAAAGCTTAAGATAATTGATGAGGAACGTCCGGTCGGCATTCAGATTTACGGAGCCAATATAGATTCGATGGTTGGTGCGGCAAAAATTGCCGAAGCCGAAAATCCCAATTTGATTGACATTAACGCAGGATGCTGGGTTAAGAATGTAGTTGGACACGGTGCCGGTTCCGCATTGTTAAAAGACCCGCCTTATATGCAGCAGATGGTTGAAGCAATTGTTAAAACAACGAAGCTTCCTGTTACAGTAAAAACCCGTCTCGGCTGGGATGCCGAAAGCATAAAAATTTTAGAAGTAGCAAAACGAATGGAAGATGCAGGCGCCGTTGCAATTACGGTTCATTGCAGAACAAGAAAAATGGGACACAGCGGAGACCCTGACTGGAGCTGGATACCGCGTGTAAAAGAAGTCGTAAACATTCCTGTAATACTTAACGGCGGCGTGTTTACCGCATACGATGTTAAACGTGCTTTCGATGAAACAGGTGCAGATGCAGTAATGATTGCCCGCGGTGCTATCGGCAATCCCTGGATTTTCAAGGAAGCGAAAGAACTGATGAACACGGGAAACATAACAACGGTTATCGATGAAGAACTGCGCATTAAAACTTGTCTTCGTCATCTTAAGTTAGCAATCGATGTAAAGGGAGAAAGAAGGGCAGTGCTCGAACACAGAAAATATTACAGCGGCTATTTAAAGGGACTTTACAACGCTTCGAAAACCCGTGCGGAGTTGATGCAGTACACAGATTACAACGGTGTTGAAGGAATATTGCTTAAATATCTTGAGTTCCTTAAAAAGCACAAAGAAGATTTACAGATTGAACGTAATCAATCTTAATGATGCTCTAATCCTTTCACTATTTGCGGTTAAATGTTGCAATCATACAAAAACAAATTAGCACGAATAATCTCAACGGTTTTTGTTCCGCCTTCATTTACAATTATTGTGTTCACACTTTTCGCGTTAACACTTGAAAACGAACCCGTTAAAAAAACGGTTACAATTCTTACCGCTTTAGTGTTCGGATTTATTGCACCGATAATACTTTTCCTTATTTACCGCCGCAAAGGTTTAATAGTTGATGTCGATGCTTCGATTAAAGAGGAACGGACTATCCCTATGTCGGTTGCAGTTATTTTTTACGCAGCCGGGTTAGCCGTTCTTATCGCATTTCAGGTGAACATTATTTCAATAGCGTTTTGGTTTTGTTATATTTCAAACACACTGATTACAATTTTAATAAACAAGCATTGGAAGATAAGCGCACACACGATGGGTGCCGCGGGACCGTTAGCTGCTGTAACTTATTTGCTCGGACCGGTTGCTCTTTTGTTCACGGCATTGGTTGCTCTTATCGGTTGGTCGAGGATACAGCTTAAGTGCCATACTTTTAGTCAGGTTATTGGCGGCGGCTTGTTTGCTTTTACATCGACTTATCTTCAAATGTATTTTATCGTTAAACTGTTTGGATGATGGCAGATAAAAAAGAAATAATAAAACTCCTTTCTTCAATGGCTGATTTGATGGAGTTCAACGGCGAAAATAAATTCAAAGTAGCTGCTTACCGTAACGGCGCTAATATTCTGCGACGGCTGGAAGACGACATCGATGAACTGATAAAAACAAAATCACTCGGTAACATAAAAGGAATAGGGAAGGGGCTGCAATCGGTAATTTATGAGTTTGCCGAAACGGGAAAATCATCCGATTACGAAAAGCTTTTGGCAACCGTTCCATCGGGAATTGAAGAATTGTTTATGGTTCGTGGATTAGGTGCGAAAAAGATTAAAACTCTTTACGATGAACTCGGTATTACAAACATCGGAGAACTTGAATATGCCTGCAAAGAAAACCGTCTTGCACTTCTGAAAGGATTCGGCAAAGCAACGCAGGATAAAATCATATCCGAAATAGAGAAACTGAAAATTTACAGCAAATATGTTTTATTGAACCACGCCGATGAAAAATATAAAGAAATATCAGAACTGCTTTCTAATCTGAAAACTGTTATTAATTTTGAAGCAACAGGTGAGTTGAGAAGATCTCTTGAAATTATCGCTTCTCTCGAAGTTGTTGTTCATTGTTCCGACAAGAAAAAATTTGAGCTTGAGTTAAAGAAATTAACTGACTTTGAGGAAGACAAAGAAAAGATAATACTTAAAAATGATTATCCAATTCCCCTGATTTTATATTCCACATTAACGGAAAATGATTACAACACAAAATTGTTTGAAACTACCGGTTCAAAAGAATTCCTTCAAAAACTAAAATATGATTCTGAAAAGCACACCGGAAAAACGGAAGATGAGATTTTCAAATCTCTGAATTTGAATTTTGTAATTCCCGAAATGAGGGAAGAGCAATATTTTTCAATTAAGAAAAAGAAGCTGAAGAAAAATTCAAATCTTACCTTCGGGCAGTTTAAGGGATTACTTCATTTTCATACAACTAACTCGGACGGCAGAGATACGCTTGAGAAAATGATAACCGAAGCAAAAGAATTGGGATTTGAGTATGCAGCCGTATGCGACCACAGCAAATCTGCCTTTTACGCAAACGGATTGACTGAAGAAAGAGTGCTGCAGCAAAAAGAGGAAATAAGGAAAGTATCTGAAAAGCTGAACTTCCCGGTTTTTCAAGGGATTGAGTCCGATATTCTATCAGACGGCTCGCTCGATTACTCCGATGATTTTCTTAACAATTTCGATTTTGTTGTTGCTTCGGTTCATTCAAGATTTAATCTGAACGAAGAAGAGATGACAAAGAGAATAATCAAAGCGGTTGAGAATGAGCATACAAACTTACTCGGGCATCCGACAGGCAGATTGCTTCTTTCTCGTGAACCGTACAAAATTGATTTACACAAAGTAATCGACGCCTGCGCGGCAAACAACACGGCTATTGAGATAAATGCAAATCCAAGAAGACTTGATTTGGATTGGCGCCTGATTTATTATGCAAGAGAAAAAGGATGTTATTTTTCAATCAATCCCGATGCTCACTCGATTGAAGATATCCTTTACACGAAATACGGAATAATGGTTGCAAGAAAAGGCGGCATTCAACCCGAAGAGGTGATAAACTGTTTTGACGTTGAACAATTCAAAAATTACATAAGAAAATGAGCAGTGAAATGATTAAATACGAATTAAAAGATAACATCGGCATAATTACGTTAAACCGACCGGAAAAACGAAATGCTTTGCACCCGGATTTGGTGAAACAGATGAAAGAGAAACTGCAGGAAATAAAATCTGATGAAGAGGTAAAAGCAGTAATTATAACGGGAGAGGGGAAAGCATTCTGTGCAGGAGCGGATTTGGCATATCTGAATGAATTGAGAAAATATTCATCGGTTCAGAATGAAAAAGATTCTGCAGATTTAGCAGAGCTGTTTCTGATGATTTACAAATTCCCGAAGCCGACCATTGCAGCAGTAAACGGAGCAGCAATTGCAGGCGGCTGCGGTCTTGCATCGGTTTGCGATTTGATTGTGGCACATCCGGAGCATTCCAAATTCGGATATTCCGAAGTAAAGATTGGTTTTCTCCCTGCAATCGTTTCTGTTTTTGTGATCCGCAGGATTGGTGAAGGATTTGCCCGTCAGCTTCTATTAACGGGTGAGTTTATCGAAGGCAAACGAGCTTATGAGATAGGATTTGCTAACTATTTGAATGATAATGTATTAGACGGAGCAATGGAAGTGGCATCGAATATCAAAGACAACTCTTCGTTGAGTATGCAGATGACGAAAGATATGATTGATACGGTTTCGAATTTATCGGTTGAAGATGCTGTAAACTATTGTATCGGACTTAATGCAGTAAGCCGTTCTACGGAAGATTTCAAAAAGGGATTAGAATCATTTCTCAAAAAATAGGTGGAGCAATGTCAGTAGATCTGAAAAAATACATACGGAGCATAAAGGACTTTCCTGTTGAAGGAATAATGTTCCGTGACATAACAACATTATTAAAAGACCCGACCGCACTTAAAGAAACATTACATCGTCTTTACGAATTTACTAATGATAAGAAAATCGATAAAGTAGTAGGGATTGAATCGCGGGGATTCATTTTCGGTGCAATGTTAGCCGAAAAGATGAATGTCGGATTCGTACCGATCAGAAAACCGGGAAAACTTCCTGCCGAAAAAGAATCACAGACATATCAACTGGAGTACGGCGAAGATAAAATCGAAATACACAAAGATGCCATAAGTGAGGGTGATAAGGTGCTGCTCCACGATGATTTACTCGCCACAGGCGGCACAGCAGAAGCCGCCGCAAAGCTGATTGAAAAATTAGGCGGTGAGGTTGTTCAGGTTTCATTCATAATCGAGCTTACATTTTTAAACGGACGCGAGAAGCTGAAAGATTACGATGTAAGGTCGATTGTTACTTATGATAGTGAGGATTAGGAACAGACCAGTAACGACATACTTTGATTATTCATCACTCACTCCCTATTTATGTTTACCTATTAATACTAAC
>JAJRSV010000223.1 GCA_024278655.1 Bacteroidota bacterium
ATCACTTAAAACATCCAAACGAAATCTCGATTTACACTGCTTACAGTCAATCATCGGATCGGTGAAGTTTTCAACATGACCCGATGCTTCCCAGACTCTCGGGTGCATTAATATGGCAGCGTCAATTCCTTCCACATCTTCGCGGTAGGTCATTTCTTTCCACCATGCTTCTTTAATGTTTTTAAGCAGCTCAACGCCGAGCGGACCGTAATCCCAGCAGCCGTTCAATCCGCCGTATATTTCACTCGATTGAAAAACAAATCCCCGGCGTTTTGCCAGCGAAACTATATTCTCAACAGTTGTGTTATTATTCTTTTCGATGATTATTCCTCCGGAATTTTTAGTTACAAAATTAAAGGCACAAATATAGCAAAAATGATTAATTAGAATTTACTAATTCGTTCAATTCCTGTACCAACAGCTTTTCAATTTCAATATGCTTCCTATTAAGCCCACCCTGCTTTTCTCTTACAAGATTAAGAAGATTTAACGACTCCACAAGGTAATTATTTAATAACAGGTTGAAGTAATTGTTCTCAGACTTCCTGCGGCTCAACTTTTTCAAAGCGACAATATGTTTTTTGATGGTTTTTACATCGCCGCGGTCAACCGGACCGGATAAAGCATTTGCCGCACCCGAAGTACGAACATTCTTAAGTGTTGAATAAATTGTAGAGCTTAAAATATCAAACGCTTCCTTTTGATTTATTCCCGACTGATTGAGCAGCTTTTGTGAATTGTAAAGATTTCCCGCTAAAAAATTGGAAGCGAACACTCCGGACAGATGATAGTAAACTTTATCGGAAGAGCTTATACGAAATGTAATTAATCCAAGGTCATCCGATAATTTATTCAAAAACTTATACGCGGCTTCATCTTCTGTTTCAATGGCAGCATGAACTCCCTTTAATGACATAACTTTTTTCGAAGGAAACGTCTGCATTAAATGTATGGATGCGACAGCAGCACCTTTCTTTTTAAGCGCATTAAGCAGCGAAATATTTTCTGCGCCTGAAAGATGAATGAATAAAGAATTCCGAAAATCCAGTTTGCATTTTGAAAGTTTTACTGCAACACTTTTTATTTCGCTGTCGGGAACCGAAAGGAAGAAAGCTTTAACGGATTTGTTTAATGTGCTTACATCATCAGAGTGATTTTTTATGCCGAATTTATTTGCAAGCGCTTTTGCAGAGGTTATGTTTCTGCTGATAACAGTTGCAACATTGTAATCGTTTTTAACCAACGCCGCACAAAGAGAGTGCGCTATTCTTCCGGCACCTATTATAGCAATTTTAGATCTCATACTTTAATTTAATTAATGATACAGTTATAAAATAATGAGATGAACTTAATTTTTGATGTCAAATGTGAAACGTCAAATGTCAAACGAGAGAATTCAGAAGTAAGAAGACAGGAGTAAGAAGCTGACACAACGATAATGCAGCAGCAAAAGCGGGGACGCTTGATATGCATAAATCCCTCTCCTTGCCAAGTTGAAAATCCCGCTATGCGGGGGAGAGGGACACAGGGTGAGGTCTGCCGGAACAATATAAAACGTTTTTACATTGGCAGGATTATAGAAGTGAGACACCAGCAATTACGATAGTGCTAAAACGTAAACGGGAACGCTTGCTTACGCTTTTTTTGAATAACGAACACCCATCAACCCTGCTAAAGGCAGGCGGGGATTTTGGATTTTAGAAGTTTCTCTTCTTAATCTTGTAATCTTGCAATCTTGTAATTTTGAAATAAATAAATCATTCAACTATTTACTTCTTCAATCCCCGTAAACCACAGCCGAAAGGTAGCCGACTACTTCGCGTGTATCGCCGGTTACATCACTCGAATCGCTGCGGTGAATTACCTCGGAATGGGTTTTATTTTTTAAGGCAGCCGCTTTCATCATTGCAACTATCGGTCCGCCGCCGCAAGCTTCGGCAGTGCGGGTTTCGAGGTCTCTTTGCAAATCTTCATAATCGAAACTGTTTATTCTTTGTTCAACTATTGAATCCAACCTGTCTGCTTCTGATTTTGAATAAAAGTGCGACATATCGGAACTGGCAACTATCAATGTTTCATCGTCGGCTAACTCTGCAAGCTTTTCGGCTAACTCATCAACATACATTTTACCCTGATCGCCCATTACAACAGGCACAATTTTAAAATCATCCAAAACCGATTGCAAAAACGGAAGCTGAACCTCGAGCGCGTGTTCCTTTCTGTGTCCTTCAATTCCCTTGAAAATTGTTCTGCTGTTCTCAACTAACTTATCGGCAAATTCTTTATCGACTTCAATAATGCCGAGCGGAGTTTCGTAAGCGTCACCATCATAAACGGATATACCCGGAAAGTATTCACTGTGACTCGGTGAAATAACAACAACCCTTTTATACTTTTTACCTCTTAACAAATTGTAAACGTGCGCAGCGGTTTTTCCCGAATATACATAACCTGCATGAGGAGCAACTATACCGAAGATTTTATCGTACTGTTTTACCGGCTGCGAAATATCCAACAGCGCTTTAATTTCTGTTTTCAACTGGTTCGGATCGGCAGGATAAAAGTAACCTGCAACCTGCGGGGCTCTTATGTTTTCCATAGTAACACCTCCTTCTAATCCTCCGAAAAAACTTCAGCAGTAAATACTTTAATGTTTAACATTCGTTCTTTCCAGTAGTCGCCGTAAAGTCCGGCTTTATGGCAAAGCGCGGTTAAAAACTGGTCGCGGTCGAAATTGTTTTCGGTAGCAACCTGCGGAAGCAAAACCGCCCTGCCTCCTTCTTCAAGCAGTAAGCCGTGTTTACCTACTTCAATCTCGTCATAACTTTTAATCGGTTCGAATGGTGAAAG
>JAJRSV010000224.1 GCA_024278655.1 Bacteroidota bacterium
AGCGCTTGTATCACTTATGGCCTTACTTTGTATGGAACGCCGCAGCAGCTTATATGAACTTCTGGAAGCTGACAAATTACGAAATTGAACTTGCCAACCCGCTGCCGGAAAATATATCGATACCGACACACGATTACCAGACCGGAACACTGCTTTACTCGGTAAGCAAACGTATCCGCCCCGATTCCATATCGGATTTCTTCAAAAACTTTTACAATCTTTTCATTAAAAGAACGGTTGATAAATATTCTTTCCTGCAGAAGGAATCAATCTGGAATTATATCTTCTCAGGTGTGATTGAGGTTGACGGTGAAGCCAAAGGAATGAAACTGCTTCTTAAGTTCAAAGAAGAACTTGAAGGCGTTAAAGACTTTCCCGATAAGAAAACAGTGCAGGAACGGTTGAACAATTTTATCGAAAATATTGAAGCAAACGGTTTTATACCCAAAGCACTTTTCTTTGCCATTAAAAGATTCCACCGCTGGTTCAAGCTTAATACAGATGCCGCCCTTACTGCACAGGCAGAGATGTTGCACGACCTTTACGAAACTTATCATCTGTTCGAACTTGAAGAATCTCATCCTTCAACCCGTACTGTTTTCTTTATCGAAACCGCATTTATAGATTCGGACGAGTCGTTTAAAAATGCTTTGAAGCAGATTGCAAGAAAGCAGCACGGAGAAACTCTTTCGCAGGAGAAAGTTTTAAAACTTATTTCCGGATTGCAGACTCAATTCAGGTTAAGCGAAAAAGAGCAGTTCATCCTCACACGTTTAAGCTACCCTCACCTCAAGCCAACCGATTCGGCAAAGCTGCTTAAAGTTAAAGCCGAAGAGGATACGGCTTCGAACCTTGTTGTGCAGGTAATTGATAACGACGGCAACCCGTTCTTAATACGGAACCCTACTTCGCCGAAAGAAATCTCGCGTCTGCACCAGTTGTTTTTCGATTCGGACCTCGATGTTCATTTCAGACCCGAGCACAGATTCCTCGTTGCAATTTCGGAGCGCGGTTTCATCATCGGAGGATTGTTCTACAAATATGTTGACGATAAAACCGTTTACATGGAAAAGATTGTTGTATCGAACCGTTACCGGCGCAAAGGCATAAGCGATGCTTTGATGAACGAACTGTTTAACCGGATGCGAAGCGAGCATATAAAATTCGTAACAACCGGATTTTTCAGACCGGAGTACTTTTATAAGTTCGGTTTCAAAGTCGAAAGGAAATATTCCGGACTGGTTAAAGAGTTGTAAACTGTCGCCTGCTTCAGATAAGAATAATTTACGATATTCATTGACACTTACCTTACGGATAATTAATTTTTAGCTGAGATTAATAACAACATCTCGATTAATGAAATGCGGGCAGCAGGGAAAAAATGATATGTTAATTAAAAAACTCTCCGTAGCATTTTTATTGATTATCGCAATAACACACTGTTCAACCGAGACGGAACAAAAATCCTCATCAAATCCGGTAACACCAATCACACAAGGAACGATTAAAGGAACAGTTTACGATGCGGACACAAGTATTCCTTTAAGTTATTCAATCGTTACCACCCTGCCGGGCACCGAAAAAGTTTATACAAACCTGAACGGAGAGTTCATTATTGAAAATGTTGAAGAAGGAAGCTATACGGTTTACGCTTTCAAAGAAGGTTATGATAACGATTCTGTTAAGGTTGTTGTAAAGCCGGAAGAAACAACTACTGCCGATATTTACCTTCTCAGTTTTTCAAATTATCTTGATTACTATCCGTTGGATATCGGCGATTACTGGGAATATCAAAACCCGGAAGGCGGGGGCAAATCAATTGAAGTAGTTTCCGATACGCTCATTTATAACAAACTGTACAAAGTAATAATTGAAAAGGATCTCACTACACGAAATATATTGGGTTTCCGTTACGAAAGAGTCGATACATTTTACGCATTAGTCTACCGGTACTATCCCGAAGAGCAATTTGAATTGGTTATAGACAGCATGGCTGCTAAAGAAGGACAAATGTTTTCGAGTAACATGTTCGTCCAACCGTATGTGGTTTGTACGTCACTTTGCCTGAGTATCGAAGAAAGGAACATTTTCGGCACCGTTAGAAAAGTACGCACGTTATGACACTCCTGCGGGCAGGATTATCCATCTTATGAGTTGACAATGGGAATCGGGTTATACAGCTTCACTCCCTGGAGAGTGGAAGGTTACGTCTTAACTTATGCAAAAATAAGAGGCGTTGAATACGGTAAAAAAGTGAGAATGTGAACTGTTTTAAAATTTCGTTTTCAAATTTTGGCTCAAATCTTTAGTTTCAACTTACAATTTTATAATTTATTACAACACTCCCCCGAGGATAAATGAAGAGAGAGATTCACAAATGGTACAGCCCTAATCTGAACAAGGAAATGGAAGTAGCTGTTTACGGTCATTACGGATTCGCGTTATTGATGTTTCCCACCGCGGCGGCTGATTATCTTGAGTACGAAAGATTCAAACTGATTGACAGCATCGCGCACCTGATTAACGACGGAAAGGTTAAAGCTTTTTCAATCAACAGTATTAATAACGAAAGCTGGCTTAACCGGAGTATGCATCCGTCGAACAAAGCCATCAGGCATCAGCAGTACAATCAATATATAACGGATGAGGTTGTGCCTTTTATAAAAACCCACACTTCCGATACTACTCCCATTGTTACAACCGGAGCATCTCTCGGTGCATTGCATGCGGCAAACTCTTTTTTCAGGCGCCCGGACCTTTTTGCCGGAACTATTGCCATGAGCGGTAACTACGATTTGAAATCTTACACCGGCGGCTACTACGACGATAACTGTTACTACAATTCGCCGATAGATTATCTGCCGCACTGGAACGACGAAAACATACTGAACATGTTACGCAACAGAAGCATTATTATTGCAAGCGGGCAGGGCGCTTACGAAGACCCGGATGCTTCACGCAGGTTGTCGGACATACTTCATTCTAAAGCTATTCCGCATTGGCTGGATTTGTGGGGTCACGATATGCCGCACGACTGGCAGACCTGGAGGCAGATGCTTCCTTATTACTTAGACAACATTAATTTTTAAGGGGAAAAGTTTTATCGGTATGACATGGAAAAAATATTTAAGCGATAAGAAATCCCGATACGAGTTGGTTTCAACTCTCGTATTTCTTGTTCCGGTTCTTTCGTTCTTTCCGAAATTTTTATCTTATGTTGAAGCACGGGCGGGAGTTGTTTTGCCGGACCCTGTTTTACGTATGTTCAATCCAATCGATTTAACGTGGTTAACCTTTGCACTTATTTATCTTTCGGTAATATTCGCATTAATAAACTTTGCACCGAAACCGGTTACGCTCGTCAAAGCGCTTCAATGCTATGCGCTGATGGTTGTTTTCAGAACGGCGGCAATGTATGTAACGCCTTTTAATCCGCCCGAAAGTATGCTGGCACTGAACGACCCGTTTGTGCAGTTTTTCGGAAGCGGCGAAATACTTACCAAAGATTTGTTTTTCTCCGGACACACCGCAACGCTTTTCCTGTTATTTTTGTTAGCCGAAAAGAAATGGCTTAAGACAATTTTTCTTATCAACACTATTATTGTAGGAACCGCTGTTTTACTTCAGCATGTTCATTACACTATTGATGTGCTTGCGGCACCGTTTTTTGCTTATGGTTCTTACAGGATTATTACTATTATCAATAAAAAAATAAAATCTAATTCCGAAAACAAGAACAATTAACAATACCGGAAGGACTTCCGAAAATGGAAGATGACAAAACAAAAGTAACGGATGTTGCACAAACCATCTCTAAAGATTTTACTATCGGCGATTCCGATTCACTCATTCCCACCGCCGATTTTCAGTCTTTGGAAGAATTCCGTTCGTACCTTACTGAAAAACTCGCGTATCTTCTCGATAATAAATACAACAAGCTGATAAATGCTCTTTACAGAATTGACGTAAGCGAGGAAAAATTGGGCGAGCTGTTTTCGGGCAGCAACCGCGATTATATTCCTGCCGCTCTTGCCGATCTTATCATCGAAAGATCGATACAGAAGATAAGGTTCAGGCAAAAGTATAAAAACGGAGAATTGTAAGAAGCAACCGTTTTTTTGCCGATAAAATTTTAAAAGAGTAGATTTGTTTATATAAAATCTGTTCGATATTAATCTGATTGCACCGTTGAAAATTGTTAAACTAATAATTAACTTCAAACATCTTTATTAAGTTATTATTACAAAAGCAGTTTACTTTTTTCTGTGGGTAAATATATTTTTATATTTCAGGGGGAAACTATAGGAGATGAGGATGTCTATTCTTAATTCGAAAAAATTAAAAGAACTTCAAGCCGAAAACGAGGAGTTGAAAACTCAAATCCGAAGGATTTACGAAAAAGAAGAAAACATCAAACGGCTCGACGAAGTAATAAGAATCCAGCGAACAGAAGCCACCGAATTAAAAGAGTTAAACGCCAACCTGACCGATAAGGTAAACGACCTTAAAATTGAAATAGAAGCAAAAAAAGACAAGCTCGAAAACATAACAAAAGAGATTGAAAAGCTTACAGGCAAACGCGAATTCGAAGAGCGCATATTAAACCAGCTCAAGAATAAAATAAAAGAACTTGAAAGTGTAATCAGGCAGTATCAAAAGCATCCCGCCGCATTCGAAGGAAATCCCGGACGCATTAAAGAACTTGAAGCGCAACGTGACGAACTAATAGCAAAGAATAAAAAACTTGAAAGCCGCCTGCTTGAACTTTCGAACCGCTTGCAGAACCTTGCGAACAACGAAAAACGTCTCATCGAACAGATAAACATTAAACAGCAGCAGATAAACGAATTAAAAGAAAAGAAGAGTTCCTTTACCGAAGGAGATATCAACGCGCTTGAAACGAAGATTAAAAAACTGCAGTTAGCCGAAAAGAAAATTACCAACGAACTTAAAGCAAGAATAAACAAACTTAAAGAAGAAGAAGAGCAATTGCAGGAACGGATTGATTTGAAGATGCGTCAGTTCAGCCGTTTCGATTCCGATAAGATTAAAGACCAGACTGTTGAGTTTAAAGCCGCCGAAGATAAACTGCTTTCGCTGCTTGTAGAAGACCAGAAATTAAGCGATGACATAAAAGCCAAAAAAGCCGAGATAAATAATATTAACGAAACGCTTAACCGGCTTAAGGACGAAGAGGAAAGAATAAAAGCCAACCTTGAGCAGCTTAAAACCACAGAAGATTTAAAGAAAGAATTAATTGCCGAAGTAAACGACAGTCTTTCCGAAAAAGAGATAAAGCTTGCCTCGCTCAATATGGAAATTGAAATGAAGACCCGGCAGCTTCAGAACGACATTGAAGAGAAATCGAAAGTACTCGAAGAGGATTTACTTAAACGTGCAAAAGAACTTGAAGAAGAAATCAACAACAAAACACAGCTTCTCGCTCAGTTAAAAGAAGAGGTTGCACAGCTTAACGCAGAGTTACAGTTAAAACGAGACGAAGTAAACAAAGTAACCGGAGAGCTTAAGAACAAGTCGGCACAACTGGATAAAATTTCCGTTGAACTTACCGAAGCAAATGAAAAAGCAGAACGCATTAAAAACGAAGCGATGGCTTACGAATTAAGAAGAGACGATGCACACCGGGAACTGCTCGAGATAAAAAAAGAGAATGAACAGCTTAGAGCGGAAAACAAAAAGTTAAAAGAAATTTTACCGCTGCTTCAGCAAAGAAAAACCGAGATTGAAAAGAGCAATGAAGTCCTGGAGACAAGGTTCGCAAACATGTTCCAGCGGCTTAACGAGGAAGTAAACGGGATAAACAAAAAACGTGCGCTGCTCGAACAGGTTATTCTTAAAAAGGAAAAAGATCTTCACGAAAAAGAAAACCTTCTTTCCGAAAAGATTGCGGCAATTGAGGAGAGCGATAGAATATTGAATTTAAGACGTGAAGAAATCGATGCATTCGAAGAACTGCTGAAAAATATAAACGAGCAGAAAGAATTGATTAAAGAAGAGCTTAGACGCCTGGATGATAAAGCAGCCGAACGCCGGAATATGATAAACGATTTGCGCCTCGAAGCAGAATTAATTCAGAAGAAAAAACGTGCGGTCGAGAAGGAACTGGAAGATATCCTTTCATCGATGAGCGGAAGGATAAGAACCGACAGCGACAGGCAGGTAAAACTAAACGATGAAATTAATGAATACGAAAACCGGCTCACCAAGCTTAACAACGATATAAAAGACTCGATGAATGAATTAAACGAGTTGCAGACATCCGTAAGCAAACTCAAGGTAGAACACGAAGAACACCGTACAGGCATTGCAAAATTAGCCGCTATGAAAAAACGTTTGCAGGATGAAATTGCCAAGCACCAGGAAGTATTAAAAAAATACCAGCGGATAAAAGAAAAAATAGATATCGAACAGAAACTTGATAAACCTGATGGTTCGGATAAATTAGAAGAAGAACCTGTTCACAACCGGGATATAAAAAGCAACAAAGGTCCCGGCGGCGGACAGATTTTTAATTATTGATGCTTATCAAACACATAAAATGCTGAACTTGTTTCAGCATCTCCCCCATTCAATCCACGCACCCGCATGGGGTGCGACAAAATCTGTTTTAGAGATCGAAGGTAAGGACATTGTTTCAATCCACGCACCCGCGTGGGGTGCGACCCGGTAGAATTGTAACCGGTGCAAAGGCATATTTGTTTCAATCCACGCACCCGCATGGGGTGCGACGGCGTAAACGAGAGAATTGGGATGAACAAAGAAGAGTTTCAATCCACGCACCCGCATGGGGTGCGACCAATACAATCAGGCTCGGGCAAGTCACCTACTATGTTTCAATCCACGCACCCGCATGGGGTGCGACAAAACAGCAGTGTTTTTTGATGATGAAACACCGGTGTTTCAATCCACGCACCCGCATGGGGTGCGACCGTAAGTTTGGTGGCACTCAGGTCGGTAAAATTAAGTTTCAATCCACGCACCCGCATGGGGTGCGACGGACGAACT
>JAJRSV010000225.1 GCA_024278655.1 Bacteroidota bacterium
CCGCCAGAGGATTATTCTATGAAATCTAAACAGCTAAAGCTATTTTAGGGGGGATGGAAATCAGAAAATTAAAAAATCTGTCCAATACATTTAATTATTAAATCTTTTTCTATGTTTTATTTTTATTTTGGACAGCAGTGGATAATAGGGTTAATCCAGCTTAATAAATTGCAGGTTTCTTGACTTTTGAAGTCATTAACATTAGTTTTGTAAACTTTCTTTGAAATGATTTATGTTTTTGGAGGAAAACTACGTGAAACAGGAAAAAATGACAAGATTTATCCGTACAGAAGATGCGGACAGAAAATGGTATCTGATTGATGCAAAAGATCAGGTGCTCGGACGATTGGCTACCGAAGTGGCTCGTGTTATAAGAGGTAAACATAAAGCAATCTTTACGCCCAACATGGATACGGGCGATTTTGTTATTGTTATCAATGCAGATAAAGTTAAGGTAACAGGTAAAAGAGAAAGCTTAAAAACCTATGTTCGCCACAGCGGATATCCGGGCGGACAGAAGATAACATCCTTTCAGGATATGTTAAGAAAAAATCCTGAAATGGTAATTCAAAAAGCAGTTAAGGGAATGCTGCCTAAAAACAGACTGGGCAGAAAGTTATTCAGGAAGCTTAAAGTTTATGCTGGTGAAAATCATCCGCATGCAGCTCAGAAACCCGAAACACTAAGTTTATAACGGAGAGATAATGGCTGATAAAATTTATGTTGGCAGAAGAAAAACATCAGTTGCAAGAGTTATTTTAAGAAGCGGAAGCGGAAACGTAACGGTAAACGGAAAAGATTTCGATAAAGCTTTTCCGCAGTTGACCGACAGAGAAGATATTCTGGCTCCTTTTAAAGTTACCGATACCGAAGGCAAATACGATGTGATTGTTAATGTTAAAGGGGGCGGAACAACCGGACAGGCGCAGGCAATAAGGTTGGGAATTGCCCGTGGTTTAATCGATATCAATCCGGAACTGAGACCACCGTTAAAAGCCGAAGGATTTTTAACCCGTGATCCCAGAATGGTTGAACGTAAAAAATACGGTCAGCCGAAAGCAAGGAAGAGATTCCAGTTCTCTAAGAGATAATTTTTTAATTAACCATCATTCATACTCTCTGATTTACCGCCTGTGTCCCATCACTTTGTTATGGGATTTAAGGTAAAGCCGATGAGGGTAGAAGATATAATAAAAACAGGAGCATAAAAATATGACTCAAGTTGAATTGACTCAGCTTATACAAGCCGGTGCGCATTTCGGGCACTTAACCCGCCGTTGGAATCCCAAGATGAAACCATACATTTTTATGGAAAAGAACGGGATTCATATAATTGATCTTAAAAAAACACAAAAACTGCTTCACGAAGCTGCCGATGCAATGGCTAAGCTTTCTGCCGATGGCAAAACTGTGCTGTTCGTGGGTACTAAGAAGCAGGCAAAAAATGTAATTGAAACCGAAGCAAGAAGATGCGGTGCAAACTGGGTAAGCGAGCGCTGGCTTGGCGGAATGCTTACTAACTTTGCTACTATCAGAAAAAGTGTTAAACGTTTGCACAACCTCGAAAAGCAGGAAACCGACGGAACGTTCGACCAGATAACAAAGAAAGAGCGTCTGCATCGTACGAGGGAAAGAGACAAGCTGAAGAAAATCCTCGAAGGTGTTGAAACGATGAACAAACTTCCGGGAGCGCTTTTTATTGTCGATATCAGAAAAGAGGATATTGCGGTTAAAGAAGCAAAGCGGTTACATATTCCGGTTTTTGCAATTGTTGATACAAACTGCGACCCCGATGATATCGATTATGTAATTCCTGCTAACGATGATGCAGTTAAAACAATCGAACTGATTACCAAAACTATGGCAGATGCTGTTCTTGAAGGTCAGGCAAAACTTAAAGAAAGAAAAGCCGAAGAGGCTGCCGAAAAAGAACGCCTGAAAAAAGAACGCGAAAAAGAAAAAGAAGAAGCGAAGAAGAGATCTGAAAAATCAGAAAAGCCTGAAGCCGAAAAGCAGGAAGGCGAAAAGAAACCAAAGAAGAGACCTCTTAAAAAGAAACCGGTAGAAAATAAGGAACCAATAAAAGAAGAAGTGAAGGAAGAACCGAAGGCAAAAGAAGCCGAACCTGTTAAAGAGGAAGCGAAAGAAAAAGAAGAGCCGAAAGCCGAAGAGGTGAAAGAAGAAAAAAATACGGAAGAGAAAAAGGAAGAACCAGATTCTTCAAAATCCGAGTAATTAAACTAATTGAAAACGGAGAATGATAAAATGACTATTACAGCTCAACAAGTAAACGACTTAAGGAAGAAAACCGGTGCAGGTATGATGGACTGTAAAAAAGCACTGGTTGAAGCAGAAGGCGATATGGAAAAAGCAATCGAGATACTGCGTAAAAAAGGCGCAGCGGTTGCGGCAAAAAGATCTGAAAAATCTGCTAACGAAGGAGTGATTGTAATTAAAGTATCGGAAGACAGAAAGAAAGGCGCTATTGCCGAAGTAAACTGCGAAACCGACTTTGTTGCCAAGAGCGATGACTTTGTTAAGCTTGCCAACGATGTAATCGAAGCGGTATATAACGATAAGCCGGCTTCGGTTGATGAGTTGCTGGAAAAGAATAGTGCACTTAAAGACCGTGTAACCGAAGTGCTTGGTAAAGTCAGTGAGAAAATCGAAATATCCCGTTTCGCTAACGAAGAAACCGAAACCGGTATGTTAGTCGATTACATTCACATGGGCTCCAAGCTTGGTGTGCTCGTTCTGTTCGAAAACGTAACCGATGCGGCAGATGAATTATTACAGATAGGAAAAGACGTTGCAATGCAGATTGCAGCAATGAATCCTATTAGTGTTTACAGGGAAGAAATTCCGAAAGAGACCATTGAGAAGGAAATAGAAATATATAAAGAGCTTGCACGCAAAGAAGGCAAGCCCGAACAGATTCTCGATAAGATAGCAACCGGAAAGTTGAACAAGTTCTACCAGGAAAACTGCCTTGTGGAACAGGCATTCATTAAAGATAACACAAAAACGGTTGGCGATCTTATTAAAGAGTTCAACTCGAAACACGGAACCGAGGTTAAAATTGAGAAGTTTTACCGGTTTCACCTTGGGGATGAAAACAAATAAAAATTAAGCGAAGGTCTTAACAATGTTAAGACCTTTTTTTATATTTAACCTTAAAAATATATCCAACAAAAAAAAACTGCGGTTTTAACGGATTAAATATAAAGCATATCCATTTTTTTACATCTAAATAAAGTGACGATATGAAAAACCTTAAATATAAAAGAGTCCTGCTTAAGTTAAGCGGCGAATCGTTAATGGGCGATAAAGGGTTCGGTATTGACCAGACGGTGATTGATTTTTTTGCCGATGAAATTAAAAAAGCGCACGATGCGGGAGCCGAGCTGGGAATTGTTATAGGCGGAGGAAATATTTACAGGGGGCTGAGTGCAAGCTCGCAGGGAATTGACAGGGCAACGGGAGATTATATGGGTATGCTTGCCACAATGATAAACTCGCTCGCTTTGCAAAATGCTATTGAGAAACGTAACATTACAACCCGCCTGATGAGTGCAATTAAAATGGAAGCCATTGCCGAGCCGTACATACGAAGAAGAGCAATCCGGCATCTTGAAAAGGGAAGAGTTGTTATTTTAGGTGCGGGCACAGGGCATCCTTACTTCAGCACCGATACGGCAGCTTCGTTAAGAGCGGTTGAAATTAAAGCCGATGTGATTGTTAAAGGAACAAGGGTTGAGGGTGTGTTCGACAGCGATCCCGAGAAAAACCCGGACGCATTAAAGTTTGAAACCATAACTTATCTCGATATTCTTAAAAAGAACTTACGGGTAATGGATTTAACGGCGGTAAGTCTTTGCCAGGAAAATGAACTCCCGATGATTGTGTTCAATATGGATACACCCGATAATTTGCTGAAGCTTATTAAAGGTGAAAACGTCGGAACGTTAATCCATAACCCGGTTAAAACAGCCGAAAAAGTTTAACAAACCTGAGAGGTAACCATGCATCCTATAATTCAAGACGCTAAAAGCAGAATGGATAAATCAATCAACGCTTTACGCAACGAACTTTCTAAAGTTAGAACCGGAAAAGCCACTACCGCATTACTCGACGGAATAAAGGTTGATTACTACGGCAATCAGGTGCCTTTGAACCAGGTTGGCAATGTATCGGTTCTGGATGCTCATACGCTTTCCATTACTCCCTGGGAAAAACAGATGGTGTCTGCTGTAGAAAAAGCAATTCTCGAATCGAACCTTGGTTTGAATCCTGTTAACGACGGAACGAACCTGAAGATACCAGTACCTCCGTTGAATGAAGAGCGCAGAAGGGAACTGGTTAAGCTGGTTAAAAAGTTCGGTGAAGATGCCAAGATTGCTATAAGAAATATACGCAGGGATGCAAACGATCATCTGAAAAGAGAACACAAAGAGAAAAAGATGTCCGAAGATCAATTCCTTGATTACGAAGACGAAGTACAAAAGCTCACCGACGAACACATCAAACTGATTGATGAAATCCTTAAGCATAAAGAAGAAGAGATAATGGAAGTATAGATTGGTTTATTAGCGTATGATTAATTAATCTGATTTGAATAATGAACACCGAACAGGGATTTTAGATTTTAGAAATATAGAGATTACAAATGTTAGTTTTGGAGAACGACACCGAAGGTGTCAAAAGTTTGTAGTAGAAAGAATGAAGACTCAACACTGCAGAACAACTGCGAGGCGGTTGAAGTTAACGCCTTTTCGGGCATTCTTCTTCGATACCTTCGGCATCGTTCACGTTATCTCGTCTTTTCATTTTACAAACGTTCGACTGCATCGCAGTCGTTTCAATTATACGTCAATTGCCTTATCCTTATCTTGCTCTTTATTGACCATTCTTTTCTCTTTAACAAATCGCAAAAGCTATAGGTCGTTCCTACGGAACTTTTGTTTTTCCTGTTTTCATTCATTTCACGGCAGTTCCCTGCCGTGTTACAAATAGGTCGTCTCTACGAGACTATTATAAAATCACAAATCTCAAAAAACAAAAC
>JAJRSV010000226.1 GCA_024278655.1 Bacteroidota bacterium
ATTGATAATTCATCGCACACCGGTACGCCGGACGGAAGAAGTCAGTTTCAAAAAGATTTCGACAGGATAGTTTTCTCTCCGGCATTCAGACGCTTGCAGGACAAAACGCAGGTGTTCCCGCTTCCGGAAAGCGATTTCGTACACACAAGGTTAACGCACAGTCTGGAAGTTGCCGTGGTCGGAAGGTCGCTCGGTAATTTGATTGGTGAAACCATTATCGAAAGACATCCGGAACTACAGAAGCAGTACAGCAAATTTCACTTCGGCGATATTGTTGCCGCTGCATGCCTTGCACACGATATCGGTAACCCGCCGTTCGGTCATTCCGGTGAAGATGCTATTGCGGAGTATTTTAAACATGGCAAAGGGAAAAAATTCAAAGAGAAAATTGAAGATGAAAAAAAATGGTGCGACCTGATAAAGTACGAAGGTAATGCACAGGGGTTCAGAATTGTAACTACGTTACAGAACCCGGATGTGAAAGGCGGACTGCAATTAACTTACGCAACGCTTGCCGCTTTTACAAAATATCCGAAAGAGTCTTTTACTCCCGAAGGCATGGAAGACCTGGAGAAAAAGAAAGCATACAGGAAGTTCGGCTTTTTCCAATCCGAAAAAGATATTTTTAAAACTGTTGCCGAAGAAACCGGGTTGGATTATTTACTCGACAATGAAAAATATTTTTGGTGCAGGCATCCTTTAACTTATTTGATGGAAGCCGCCGATGATATCTGTTACACAATAATGGATCTGGAAGATGGTTTTCGTCTCGGACTAATTTCGTTTATTGAAACCGAAGAGCTGATGATGCCATTGGTAAATAAAAAGGAGATAAACGCTTACAAAGGAAGAGACGAGAAAGAAAAGATTGGTTACCTTCGTGCTAAAGCTATAAGCGATTTGGTAAACGAGCTTGCCGAAACATTTCTGGATGAGGAAGAAAATATTCTTTCAGGAAAGTTTGACACCGGTTTGCTTACTGCAGTACCAAAGGCAAAATTGCTTAAGCAGATTAAAACAATCTCCATAGATAAAATTTATCGCACGTTGAGCGTTGTGGAAAGAGAAGTTGCAGGATACGAAGTGCTCGGCGGATTGCTGGATACGTTTATCAACGCATACAACGAAGCGAGCGAGGGACACTTATCGCCGAAAAACAGGGCAATCATTAATCTGCTCCCGAAAAGAATTACGGATAATCCTTCCGATGATTTGTATCTTCGTTTGTTAACGGTGATAGATTTTATTTCGGGAATGACAGACTCGTTTGCCGTTTCACTTTTCAGAAAGATAAAAGGAATATCGCTGCCGGGCGGAAGAGTGACGGAGTGAGAAAACTTTATGTTTGAGTTGGTAATACTATAAGAACACTGGCGTTTGCTAAACATTTAGCTTTAGAACCGGAAATGCCGTGCTTTCCCTTTTCTATAATAATTGCATGATAAATATTATCTGGCAATTTATCTGGTAAAACTTCTGTTCCACATTCTCTACATTTTTTTGCCAATACTTTAGACACACCAAAATTCTTATCAAATGATGTTTTGAATGTTACAATAATTTCTTCAGTTGATCTTCCACCTTCTCTATCAACCGAGATTGGTTTGTTACTCTTATAGAATCCTGATGACAAGCGGTTTTTTTCAAAATTCCAATGATCAGGGAACGGTCTTATGGCTCTATAAAGATTCTCGGAATTATCAACTGCAGAATCTGGATTGAAAGTCATTTACTTTTTGAATGATTTTTTTAAAATCAATATCGCTTAGTTCTTCTTCTTTGGCTTCGATAATTGTTAAAAGGTTGTATCTGTCTTTAAATATTTCGATTTCTAAATAATGATTGTCATCTGGTTCAAACTCTAATTGGATCGAACCTCTTCCTGTTGGGAAGACATTTGGTTGTATTTTTAGGTTTTCATCAAAGATAAATTTTACGGCTCGTTCAATAACAGATTTATCAAAAGGAGGAGCACCATATCCATCCCAATCTTCTTTATAATCAGAGAAACGGTATATCTTCTCAAGGTTAAGATTTTTCTTTATAGCAAAAATTTCCATTTTTTGCCTTTTAACCATCTCCTTTAATTTTAATAAACTGTTCTGAAGATTATTAATTGTAATTCTGTTTCTTCGCATTTCATCTTCTAATGTTGAAATTGTGGGATATAAATAAGACGCATCAATTCCCTGAATATCACTTGCTTCTGATGAGCTCCGAATAAAAACTTCAGCAGCGGTTCCATATAATGCTGGTACACTATGAATATGATATCCTCTCACAGGATCATAGACCCTCCAATCCAAGTTAGTATCCTTTGTATATTCGTCTTGCATATCTTTACTCTCTATTTAAGAATTTTATAAAATCATTCTTGAAGTATTCATTAGCATTTAAAAACACTTTATTAATTTCATCATCCGATATTCCTTCTTTAATTTTATCATTTACCAGATGAAAGTCTATAAAACCTTCGATTGGTCCGCTTTTATCACTTTGATTCAGAGATAGATTAACTCTGTATTTTTGTTTTTCTTTTACTATTCGATAATTTAAATTAAATCCGATTCTCGATATATCGTTTAGAGTATCGAACCCTTTAAAATGGTTCAGTAATAATTGAAATGAGTCTTTACCTTCTTTCTGAATATTAATTTTAAAGTAATAAATTATTCCCACGTGTTTTAAAGCTACAAGATTTGAATGCTTCCGCCACAACTCAAGTAAAATTTTAGCTTTCTTAATGATTTCATTAACATCTAGTACATCTTGATAAATAAGTTGGTTTGCTGATAATTTAATTTCGAATAGCGGATGTCGTTCCGGTGATTTAAGTATTGTAATTGGTCCGGTATCAAATTGTTCCAATAGTAAAAAATCAAAGCTTTCAGAAATATCATTTATGAAATTTCCTTTAAAAGACACATAGTTATGATCTTTCCGAAACGCATGAAAACCAACCAGGTAGTGATTTATATTTATATCATTAATTGAAACTGACATATAATTTAAATTAACATTATTTGTTCAAATAAAAATCAATTCATAAATCAATTTTCTTTATTAATAACCAAGTTTTAATATTTTAAGAATTTATTTGCTGTTTCATTCCGTTTTCATATCCCTAGTCATCAAATCGGTTGTGGCTTTAATCGGGTCTTTGTCTTCGAACAGAATCTGATAAACTTCGTAGGTAATGGGGGTTTCTACGTTGTGCTTCTTTGCAAGCTGCGAAGCAGACCTGCTCGTTTCAACACCCTCGGCTACCATGTCCATTGCCTTTAACACCTGCTTTAATTTTTTACCTTTACCGATTTGCTCGCCTACAAACCTGTTGCGGCTGTGTCGGCTCATACAGGTAACTATCAAGTCACCCATTCCGGAAAGACCGGCAAAAGTTTCGGGTCTTGCACCCATTGCCAAACCGAGGCGTGAGATTTCTGCAACACCGCGTGTCATAATAGCGGCTTTTGTGTTATCTCCGAAACCGGCACCGTCAATTATTCCCGCACCTATTGCTATTACGTTTTTCAATGCGCCGCCTAACTCAACTCCTATTATATCGGTTGAAGCGTAAACCCGGAAGTATGAATTCATAAAAGCAACCTGGATTGTTTTTGCAGTATCCAAATCAACCGAGGCAGCAGTTACCGCTGTGGGAATCCGGCGGCTGACTTCTTCGGCATGACTCGGTCCTGACAGCACTCCTATCTGTTCCGGCTTTAGTAAAGGATGAACATCTTCGAGCATTTGAGAGACGGTTAACAGTGTGCCCTTTTCAATTCCTTTTGATACACTGCAAAGAATTGAATCTCTTATATTCAGGTAATCAATCTTCTTTACTACACCTCTTAAAAATTGTGTGGGCACAGCGAGTACGATTAAATTTTTATCGGCGGTAGCATTTTTCAAATCGAAAGTGATGTTCATTTCGCGGGGAATTTTTACACCGGGCAGGTATTTGGCATTGACGCGTTTTTTGTTCAACTCTTTTGCATAACTTTTCTTATACTCCCAAAGAGTTACATCATGCCCGTTGTAATGTAATAAAATAGCGAGGGTAGTGCCCCAACCTCCGGCGCCAAGAACGGAGACTTTCATTTACTTCAATTATGCTTTGTTATTTTTTCTTGAACGAAATTCTGTTTTCGGTTCCGCTGAATATGCGAGCGAGATTTTTCCGATGTGTATAGATAACAAGTAAAGTTATAAAGATTACAAACGGAAGTATTGTATTATAACCGTTTATGTTTACATGGAAAACGTTCTCGCGCAAAATAAGAGTAATAGGAATTGATATAGCGCCTAACAGCGAACCGAGAGAAACGTACCTGGAAATAGTAACTACAAGTACAAACACACCGATGGCAATCAGCATCTCTACGGTAATAAGCATCATCAGCATGCCCAGAGCGGTTGCAATACCTTTACCGCCTTTGAAGCCGGCAAATATCGTCCAGATGTGTCCGATTACCGCAGCAACACCGGCAATTATCTGAACGAGTGTAAAATCATCGAATGGCGAAACGTTTTCGAACGGAAGAGGACCGTAGAATAATCTGGCAACCAAAACAACGGCAATTGCACCTTTAAGTGCATCGAGAATTATAACCAACACACCATATTTCCATCCGAGCACGCGCATAACGTTTGTGCCGCCGGCGTTACCACTACCGTGTTCTCTTATGTCTATTCCCTTTGCCGCTTTACTTATTATTATGCTTGTGGGAATGGAACCTACCAGATAAGAGATTATTACTATTATTGCTAATAAAAACATTTCTTCAATTTCTTTAATTATTCACTATAAACTAAACATTATAAGATTAATTTACAACGAAAAAACTGTAATCTTATAATTTTTTGGTTAGATGCAAATATTGTGCAAAAGTTCCTTCGGTCACTAACCGGATTTTAAATTATCCCAGTATTTGATTAGCGAATCCTCTTCCCGTGCACGTATCGCATCTATTACATCCGAAACATATTTCTGTTTTCTCATTCCAACCAGCGTACAGCTAATTTCGTTTACAGAGTTTAAAAACATAATCGCTTTTTGTGCAAGGTTAAAACCGTGCAGTTCGTCATCCAGGAATTTATTCAATTTGCTGTGTCTTTCTTTATTCCCGATATTCCAATCCCGTGCCAAATCGCTTTCAATAGAATCGAGAGTAATATTAACCGTAACCGCATAAGAATTTAATAAATCCGCTACTTCGTCATCCTCTTCGAATTTTTTACCTATCTCGCTCAATGCAAAATTTGCACGCGGAATTAGGTAAAAACCTTTAATGTCGTTAAAATGATTCGGACTTTCGAACTTGTCATAATTTTCATCAAGGGTCTTCCCGAGTGATAAACATTCAAGCAAGCTTTTCTTTTCGCCGAAATCTTTGTTCATCTTATTTACATACTTATCAATAAGGATGTTTTCTGTTTTACTTATCTTTCCGATAAGTTCTTTTATTTCTTCTCTTGAACGGTCTTCTTTAATCTCAAAATCCGCAAGACGGATAATTTTGTTGTTCGAAATTGCGTTAAGCGGACGATTAATAAGAATTCCGATATCGTTCTCTTTTGCAAATTCAAGTACTGTCTTACTTCCATCCCGTTGGTTTTTATTGATGTATGCGCCTGTTTCTATTAAGTTCATCGGTAATTGTGCAACGGCAAAGTGGTTTTCTTTTGAGATGTCATTCGCAATGGAATTAACTTTTTCGAGCGAGACGAAATTATTTTTGTCCGCCGGTTCACCTAAAGTGTTCGATGATATTCCGTAAAAAGATATTCTGCCGGCTGAAACTTCCGATTCGAGAAATTCAAATGCTGTTTTAATTCTTCTGTAAAATTCTTTTTGCTTTTCTTCAACGGAGGATATATCCGAATAAGTGAGGAAGTATTCAGGGTTGTGAAGAAGGTATATATCAATTTTGTCAAGCTGTAATCTTTTAAGTGATTCATCTATCTGATCTTTAAGAAAATCGGGGTGAATGCAATGCCACAAGTCGGGACTGCACTTTACAACCTCTTGATAAGTATTCCCGTTATTTTCTCGTTCCTTTGCTTTGTCAAGATTCGGACCCTGCAGGTATCCGCCTTTGCTTATAATTATAATATCTTCCCTTATTATTCTGTCTTCCGAAATAAGTTTCTCAAACACGTTTCCCACAAGCTTTTCGCTTCCGCCGAAGGAGTAGTTGGAAGAAGTATCAATCAGGTTGATTCCGTTTTCTATTGCAAAAGTAAGTGCCTGATGATGTTCGGGAACGGAATCGTCCACCCTGTAGCAGCCGAAACCGCAAACCGATGTTGTAAAGCCGGTTTTGCCTAACTTTCTGTATTTCAAATCGGGAAACTTTGATGAGTAAAAAATTGTAGCCGGAATAGTAGCCAACTTGTTCTCCTAATTTTTTGAATCGCTTTGTTAAATTATGGAAAATTACGTTAATACTGCAACAAAACCTGCACTTCACTAAAATTTTACTTTTGTTTTCACGGGCAGATTCAATATATTTGCGCACTAAAATTTAAGGAGATTTACCAATGGCAAAACAACAGTCGTTCGCTGATAAGGCAAAAGGAAAAAAGAAAGCAGACCATATTACCGTAAAATTTGTAAAAGCTGTAAAAACCGATAAGGGTTCCTATAAGTTCAACGAAAAATTCGTTCGTCTGGATGATATCAGCAAGGTAACGGAATTAAAGTAATTTGGCGATTCTATCGGAAAAAGCGGTGAAAGCCGCTTTTTTTATACCTTCTTGTAATTTTCGCCCCGCATTTTTCTTGACTTAATAAAAATTTTTTCCAATATTGGTTTGCTCGAAGCACTCCTTGGATAGTTCCGCCGGGCATTGTCTGTATTGTTTTTATCGGTGTCGAAAATGAGTGTAATTGGTAATAATTTCTAATAACCTAAAGAGGATGTTAATATGATTTCCCCAAAGAAAATGAAGTTTTACGCCTTAAGGGACGTGGACAGCATACCTCAGCTTCAGGGTCTTTCAGAAGAGCAAAAGTTTGAGATTAAGGTTGTTGCACATGTCCTTCCGTTCCGCGTTAATAATTATGTTATTGAAGAACTGATTGATTGGAATAACATTCCCGACGATCCGATTTTTCAGCTTACGTTTATGCAGCGCGGTATGCTTACCGAAAAGCAGTTTAATAAAATGGCGGATGCGCTTAAAAATAATTTAAGCAAAGTGAAAACGGATAAAATCGTTTCCGAAATCCGTGATGAGTTGAACCCGCACCCTGCCGGGCAAATGACCTTGAACGTTCCTAAGATTAATGATGAACCGATTCCCGGAGTGCAGCATAAATACAGGGAAACAGTGTTGATATTTCC
>JAJRSV010000015.1 GCA_024278655.1 Bacteroidota bacterium
AGTAATAACAAGAGAAAATTATTTTTCATTTGTTGGTATTTCAAAAGGCCATTAACTCGTCTGTCAGTATAGATGAGTGCTGTACATATATGCAATTTTAGGCGGAATACATTTTGTTACGTTCAAAACTCTAACATTTACTCTTTTATTGATTATACTTACCGCAACATCCTGTTCTATTTTCACCGGTTCGGTTAAAACTAACGGGAATGCATTGGCAAAAATCACTTTCGATTTGGAGATGCTGAACGATGAAGGATTGTACGGCCCACCTGACGGATTGCGCTCATTGGATTACAGGTTCTGCATTCCTAAAAACGAACGTTACAAAAACGAAGTAATGCAAATAGATCCGGGCATAAAAATTTATAATGGCAGCGGCAGCATTCAATCCTGTAATGAAGATCAATATCTGTGCATCGGAAATACTCACCAAAAAGACTTCAAACAAATTCTGCTAAAATTAGCCGCGCTCGATTACGTAAAGAAAATCGATGAAATGATTTGGGAATAATAACCGGATTTTCTTTATTTTAAGTACGGTTCGGTTCAAATTGTTTTCATAAAAACTTATGCAGTTGGAAAAACAGTCCGAATATATAGTTGGCAGTACTGAAGAATTAAGCAGCTTAATTTCGGCTCATAAAATTTCATTTCTTCCCCGGACGGGAAAAATCACACTGAACCTGAATCATTTTTCGGAAGAGGAGAAATCGTACTGGGAAGACAAACTTTCGAATTACTTTTTTAATTGCGCCTGCAATTTCGGGGCGAAAGTTTCGGTAATAAGCGGACTTGTTTATTTGCTCTACTTAATACTAATTCAGGATTGGCGGACTTTGTTAAATATTGAAACAATTGCCTGGGGTTTCGGCATTGTTATAGCGGGTGCAGTTATCGGTAAATTGCTGGGGTTAATTTACTATAAAATTTTGCTGATGCTTTCCGTTAAAAAGCTTTTGAAAAAATTACGAGAAAATAATTGAACAACTTTTTAACACCCGGCGTTCAGAAGTTTATTTACTATTGCACTACTGCGTTTATTTCCGCTGCTGTCCTTGTTATGTTTGTCGTTAAGCCGGGTATAAACGATGATATTCATTCCAAGTTTGCCGATATGGTTTACGGCAATGCATACAAACCGTTTGTTTACCGCACACTTTTACCAACTGCCGTACGGGTTCTTTCGGCACCGGTTCCCGGAAGTGTTAAAAATTCTGTTGCTGAAAAAATTGAAAAAACCGGTGCCCTGAATAAACTGTTCAAAAAGCTCAGATGGGAAAAACAGTACGCTGTTGAATATTTCTTTGCAATGCTGTTGATGTTCCTTTCGCTTTGGGGCTTTTCAATTGCGCTTATGCATCTGTTCAAACTGTTCTACAAAACATCGCTTTGGTTCGGCTATTCGGTATCGGTGCTTGCATTGCTGGGCTTGCCGCCTATGTTTCAGTATACCAGCTTTTTATACGATTTCCCGGCTTTACTGCTGTATACTCTCGGATTGATTTTCCTTTACAAACAGGATTGGAAAAAATTCCTTCCGCTTTTCCTTATTGCCTGCCTGAACAAAGAAACTACAATTCTGCTCACAGTTATTTTCTTTATCTATTTCAGAAAAAAGCTGCAGAACGATTTGTTCCGGAAATTATTGGTCGCACAGATATCCGTTTTTATAGTTGTTAAAATATTTCTCTCCCTCATTTTCAAAAACAACCCCGGCACTTTTGTTGAGTTTCATTTAATCGATCACAACCTGAGGCTGCTTACCGGGTACGATTTAACACTTGCAGTCTCTGTGCTGGTTATATTTCTGTTGGTCTTTGCAAAGTGGTTCGAAAAACCGAAATTCGTTAAGGTAACATTTTGGATGATTATCCCTCTCGCCGCACTAACGTTCTTCCTCGGTTACCTGGACGAGTTGAGGGATTATTACGAAGTTTATCCTGCTGTTATAATTCTTATCTCGCATAGCATAGCAAGATTATTGAACGTCAATCTGCTGATATTGAAAGAACGATGACGGAATTTTACCAATATTATTTTAACTCACGGGGCATTCTCTCTTGAACGGCACTATAAAATTTGCAATATTTGAAACGGCTTTTGAAAATATTTTTAGCAACAACAATTAACGAACGCTAAATCTCAAAGGAGTATTATTATGGCTATAATGATTACTGAGGAATGCATCAATTGTGGTGCTTGCGAACCTGAATGCCCTAATACGGCTATTTACGAAGGCGGTGTTGAATGGGAATTAGGTGGAAAGACTTACGGACCTGACGATCCTGCTCCATCCGGCGCTACCGGTTTTTACAGCGAAGATTATTTCTACATTGTTCCCGATAAATGTACGGAGTGTAAAGGATTTCACGATGAGCCGCAGTGTGCTGCTGTTTGTCCCGTTGACTGTTGTGTTCCTGATCCTAACCACGTTGAAACCGAGGAAGAATTACTTAAGAAGAAAGAGTATTTAGATAGTTTGGGAAGATAATTTTCATTGCATTTTTTATTTAAAGGGTATCGTATTACACGATGCCCTTTTTTATTTTATAACTGTTCACATTTAATTTCTTGTTGAAAAAAACGGTAGTTAATATGAAAATCGGTAAATACGAATTGAAGATAATTACTTCGGGTTATTTCGGACTGGACGGCGGTGCGATGTTCGGCATCGTTCCGAAACCGTTGTGGCAGAGAACCAATCCCGCCGATGAAGCAAACAGGATCAAGCTATCTACAAGGCATCTGCTTTTAGACGGCGGAAGCAGGAAGATTATAATCGATACCGGAATGGGAAATAAGTGGGATAAAAAATCACAGCAAATTTATGCGATGGATGAAAACAACTCGATGGATGCCGCTTTAGGTTCTGCAGGACTCAAAGCCGGGGATATTACCGATGTAATTTTAACTCATCTTCATTTCGATCACACAGGCGGTTCAACAATTTTTGAGAACGACAAACTTATACCCGCTTTTCCGAATGCGAAATTTCATGTTCAAAAGAATAATTACGACTGGGCAGTGAATCCTTCTGAAAGGGATAAAGGAAGCTATATAAAGGACAACTTTGTTCCGTTGTACGATGCGGGCGTTATAGAGTTCACTAACGGTAATCAACAGATTGATGATGAAATTGAAGTGATTGAAATTAACGGTCATACATTCGGGCAGCAGATGGTGAAGATTTCCGATTCATCGAACACAATTCTTTTCTGTGCAGACCTTATCCCCCTTATATCCCATATACCCATACCCTATATTATGGGCTACGACCTGCAGCCGCTTGTAACAGTAAAAGAGAAAAAAGAAATTCTGGCAAAAGCTGCTGATGAAAACTGGAAACTATTTTTCGGGCACGACCCTGAAATTGCTATTGCAACGGTTAAACATACCGATAAAGGTGTAAGAGAAGATAAAAGATTTAAGGATTTTGATGAACTTGACTGACGGCTTTACAAGGATTTGTAAGATTGATGAATTGATTGAAGGCAAAGGCAAACGCTTTATTGTTGATGATACTGAAATTGCACTCTTCAAAATAGACGGAAACACTTACGCGTTGAACAATATCTGTCCGCATCCGCATTCGGCATTAATTTACGATGGTTTTGTTGAAGACGGTTGTGTTGTATGTCCGGCTCATGGTTGGAAGTTTAATCTTATAACCGGCAGAAAACCTTCCGGCAGTAAGGGACTCGATACTTACGAAGTTAAACTCATTAATGGTGACGTTTATGTAAAAGTTATTCCCAAAGAATATAACTGGTGAATGAAAATAACTAATGAACTTGTTGTTGAGAAAGCAAAAAAGATTGGTTTCGATCTTGTGGGATTTGCACATGCCGGTGAGTTGCAGGAAGAAACAAATCGTTTGGAGCAGTGGCTTCGGAAAAAGTATCAAGCCGGAATGAGGTATATGGAAAGAAACATCGATAAACGGAAAGATGTTTCTTTAATTCTACCCGAAGCAAAAAGCGTTATTTCACTTGCCGTTAACTATTATACCAATCATAGTTATTCGAACCAAAAAGGTAAAGGAAAAGTATCCCGCTATGCCTGGGGAAAGGATTACCACTTTTTAATTTGGGAGATGCTGGAAAAGTTAGAGACTGAATTAAGAAAAATCGATTCATCATTCAAAAGCAAATCGTATGTCGATACCGGACCGGTAATGGATAAAGCGTGGGCTGTAAAAGCCGGACTCGGCTGGATGGGCAAGCATACAAATATTATCAACCGAAATTATGGAAGCTGGTTTTTTATTGCCAGCATAATTACAAATTATGAGTTCGGGTATTCAACTACCATCCCGGATTTTTGCGGAAGCTGCACAGCGTGCATAGATGCCTGCCCGACAGATGCAATCGTCAGTGAGTATGTTGTTGATTCGAACAAGTGTATTTCATATCTGACGATCGAAAATAAAAACGATATACCGGATGACTTCATCGGAAAGTTTGATGGTTGGCTTTTCGGCTGTGATATATGCCAGGATGTTTGTCCCTGGAATAAAAAGTTCTCGGTGGTTTCTCATTTTCCGGAGTTTAACCCAATCAACAATAATAAAGAAATTGATTTGAACGAGGTTCTGAATATGGATACGAAACAGTTCAAACAAAAATTTTCCGAATCACCCGTTTTAAGAACGAAGCTGAAAGGATTGAAAAGAAACGCAGAGTTTCTGCTTAAAGGAAAGAGTGATGCAGCTGACAATATAGAACAAAGTAATTGAATCTTTATTAAATTTAGTGAATCAAATGTTTGATGTTTTTAATTAATTAGATAAAATGAGGAAATAACATGGCAGATAATCATCATAAAATTATTATTATCGGATCGGGTCCGGCAGGATTTACAGCGGCAATTTACGCAGGCAGGGCAAATCTCGACCCTGTGATTTTCGAGGGAACACAGCCGGGCGGTCAGTTAACAATTACAACGGAAGTTGATAACTATCCCGGTTTCGAAAACGGAATTCAGGGACCTGAACTGATGGACATTATGAGAAAACAGGCACAGCGTTTCGGTGCTAAAACTATTTTCAGCGAAATAACCGAAGTGGATTTTTCACAAAGACCATTTAAATTAAAATCTTATAACGATGAGTACACCGCTGATGCGGTAATTGTTGCAACAGGTGCATCGGCAAAACTGCTTGGACTGGAAAGCGAAAAGGAATATATGGGTCATGGCGTTTCGGCGTGTGCAACCTGCGACGGATTTTTCTTTAAAGATCAGATTGTTTTGGTTGTGGGAGGCGGTGATACGGCTATGGAAGAAGCAACCTATCTAACTAATCATGCAAAAGAAGTTCACATCGTTCACAGGCGTGAAGGGTTCAGAGCATCAAAAATAATGTTGGATAAGGCAAAAAAGAACCCGAAGATTTTCTTCCATTTAAATAAAGTTGTAAAGGAAGTCCTGGGCAAAGAAGTTAACGGCAACAAAACTATGACCGGTGTAATCTTGGAAGATACCAGGGACGGTTCGACCGAAGAATTTAAAGCTGACGGTTTATTTATTGCAATCGGTCATAAGCCGAACACAGATATCTTCAAAGGGCAGCTTGAAATGGATGATGTCGGTTACCTTAAAGTAAAACCCGGCTCAACATATACAAGTGTTGAAGGTGTGTTTGCAGCAGGTGATGTAGCCGACAGCAAATACAGACAAGCCGTTACTGCTGCAGGTACTGGCTGTATGGCTGCCATCGATGTCGAGAGATGGCTTGAGATGCAGGAAGGATAAAATTGTAGGACAGACTTCAGTCTGTGCGTTAAAAAATTATTATCATTGCGTAGGTCGAACAGACTGTTCGACCTACAGTAAAAAG
>JAJRSV010000227.1 GCA_024278655.1 Bacteroidota bacterium
AGCTTAACAGCTTTGCCAGTTTATCAGTTGCCTTTGCCGGTTGAATGGCGTTGCAGAGCACAACCATATCGACAGGGATTTCCCTGAATTTTCCAATCAGAGTGTCTTCACATCGTACAGCAAGGAATTTATCTTCGGTGCCCGCTTTCCTTTCTACTACTTCGGCTACTTTACCGCGAATAACATTTACACCCTCCTCTAATATTCTGCTATAGAACTCCTCGTAACCTTTTCCGTAAGCGCGCATATCGATGTAAAATTGATATACTTCTGCATTTGTTCTGTCTTTTACAAGATGTGCAAACTTCATTGCGTACATGCAACATACTCTGGAACAGTATTTATGATAGTTGGTATCGCGTGAACCGACACAATGAATAATGGCAACTGCACGCGGCTCACGTCCATCCTTGAGCAATACTTTTCCGCCGGTCGGTCCGGTTGAACTAAGCATTCTTTCAAACTCAAGTGCACTATAAACATTGTTAAGCTTCCGGTAGCCCAATTGAACCATTTGCGATGCATCGAATAGCTCGTAGCCGGTTGCAACTATAATCTGACCGACATCAACTTCGACAGTTTCATCTTTCATTGCATAGTCAACTGCGCCAACTTCGCAAACCCTTTCACACTCATGGCACTCTACACAAACACCGCAATTAAGGCAGCGCGATGCTTCTCTTACTGCCTGCTCTTCATCAAAGCCAAGCTCCACTTCGTCGAACGATTTGATTCTGCTCTCCGGCTCAAGCTTGGGAACTTCTTCTCTTTCTTTCTTGGGTGTTTCTTTATATGTAGGTGCATAAGGATGAGGTCTGAATGTTTCGCCTCTTAAAACTTTCGACTTAACGATGTGCGTGGTGTAATCCTTAAGCGGCTGATTATTAATGAATTTATCGATTGATTCGGCAGCCCTTCGTCCCTGTCCCATCGATTCGATAATTGTTGAAGGACCTAATACAAGGTCGCCACCCGAGAATATTTGCGGATGATTTGTTTGCAGAGTTTCCGGGTTGGCATTAATGGTATTCCATTTTGTCGTTTCCAAATGAATTTCGGATTTTCCGTTGAGTCCCGAAAGTTCGGGCGACTGACTTATTGCAACTATAACAGTATCAAATTCAAGTTCATGTTCGGTGTTAGGAATAGGTATTGGTCTGCGTCTGCCGGAAGAATCCGGTTCGCCTAATTTCATCTTTATACACTTTAGCGATTTCAGTTTTCCGTTTTCACCAATTATTTCAACCGGTGCGGTAAGATACGATATTTGAACACCTTCTTCTTCGGCATCGCGGATTTCTTCCGGCGAAGCCGGCATTTCAAGTTTTGTTCTGCGGTAAAGGACTGTAACTTTTTTAGCACCGGTTCTTAACGCAGTTCTTGCAGCATCAATTGCAGTGTTACCGCCGCCGATTACAGCAACACTGTTACCAAGGTTCTGTGATATGCCTACATTTACCTTCCTTAAGAAATCAACTCCTGAAATAACACCTTTCAAATCTTCACCCGGAATATTAAGCTTAATACTGCTGTGTGCACCAATAGCAAGGAAAACGGCTTTGTATCCATTGTTAAGAAGTTCTTCCAATGTAAAATCGGAACCGAGTTTTGAATTCAGTTTGAACTCAATTCCCATATCTTTGAAATACTGAATCTCCATTGCTAACAACTTTTTAGGCAGGCGGTATTCCGGAATTCCGATAGCAAGCATTCCGCCGGGAATTGAATGCTGTTCAAAGATTGTAACTTTGTAACCTTTTAGTCGCAGATCGTGCGCACAGGTTAAACCGGCTGGACCGGAACCGATTACAGCTACCTTTTCATTACGCTCTTGTTCTATTTCAGGCGGCTCAAATCTTCCGTTATGGTTCATTTCCCAGTCGATTGCAAATCGCTTTAGCTGTTGAATCGCCAGCGGTTTGTCCACGTGTCCTCTGTTGCATTCGCTTTCGCAGGGATGATAACAAACTCTTCCGCAAACAACGGCGAGCGGATTTCTTTTATGAATGAGCTGTGCTGCTTCGTGAAATTTTTTCGCGCGAATTAATGCAACATAACCGGCAGCTTCCTGTCTGATTGGGCAAGCTTCAATACAGGGTGGGCGCTCCTGCCTGTCGATTACATAAGTGTTCGGAACTGCCTGCGGAAATGCTTTATGAATTGCCGTTCTTTCCTGTGTGAATTCATCGAACCAGTTTGGTACTCTAACCGGACAAACTTTGGTGCATTCTCCGCACGATGTGCATTTATCGTTTACATACCTTGCTTTCTTTTTAATCTTAACTTTAAAGTTTCCAATGTACCCCTTTACTTCTTCAACCTCGGAGAGCGTGAGCAGTTCAATATTTTTTCGATGACTTACAGAAACCATTTTAGGAGTTAAAATGCAGGCAGCACAGTCGAGAGTTGGAAATGTTTTATCGAACTTTGCCATTTGCCCGCCGATTGTAGATTCCTTTTCGACGAGATATACTTTGTTGCCCGACTCTGCTATTTCGAGTGCGGCTTGTATGCCTGCTATTCCACCGCCCACAATTAGTGTGTCAGGATTTATTTTTGCTTCCATAGGTGTAAGCGGTTCCTGAAATACCACACGATGCACAGCAGCATTTACCAGTGCTTTTGCTTTGTCGGTTGCTTTGTCTATATCATCGTGCACCCACGCACAGTGCTCACGTATGTTTGCCATCTGAAACAGAAAGCGGTTCAACCCCGCCCTTTCAACTGCATTCCTGAATGTTAGCTCGTGCATATGCGGCGAACAGGCGGCAACAACTACCCTTGTCAGTCCTTTTTCTTTTATATCGTCTTCAATCATCTTTTGCCCGGGATCCGAACACATAAACTTATACGATTTTGAGACTGCAACGTTCGGGTCTTTTTTCATCGCTTCGGCTACCTCATCAACTCTTACATTCTGCGAGATGTTTACTCCACAATGGCAAATGTAAACTCCTATTTTCTCGTGATGATTATTCATTTTCATTCTCCGAAATTCTTAATCCCTGTTTTTATAATGATTCATTAACTAAAGAACCTTTATAAATTTCATCCAACTTTTCACATCGGTAAAAGTTTTTTTCTAATCCCAATTCTTCCTCTTTAAGTCCGAGTGCAACACCCAAAATTTGTGTGAAGAAGAGAATAGGTATATGGTGATTCGTCCCGAACTTTTTATTTATCTTTTGCTGATATGCTTCAAGATTCATCTGGCACAGCGGGCAGGTTGTAGCAATGCAATCGGCGCCGTTTTCTTCCGCGCTATCGAGAATTTCCTCCGATAATTTCAAAGCCGCATCCTCGTAGGTTGTCATCAGCATTCCGCCGCAGCAGCGTAATTTATTCGGAAAGTAAACTTCTTCTGCGCCAATCGTTTCGAACAGGTTCTCCATTGAGCGGGGATTTTCCCTGTCATCAAATCCCTTATCGGGACGAACAATCTGGCAACCGTAGTAATTTGCGATCTTCAACCCGTTTAAAGGTTTCTTCAAATGTAGTTTTACAATTTCAAGTCCAATATCATTTATAAGAACATCAAGCGGGTGCCTTACACGCACAGTGCAATTATATTCGAGACCTACTTCTGAGAGACAAGCATTTACTTTATCCAGTAACTCTTCGCTGTTCTTAACATACTTGTGGGCTTTGTTAAGTATTGTATAACAGGAACTGCAAGGCGTTACTACATCCAAACCTTCTTTTTCGGCTATGGCGAGATTGCGTGTTGCGATTGCAAGCGAAGTGGTTCTTTTAATCGACATATAAATTGTTGCACCGCAGCAGTTCCAGTCTTCCAATTCTTTTAATTCGCAGCCAAGACAGTTCAACACAGATCTGCAGGAAATATCGTATCCTTTATGTACTGAGTGAAGACTGCAACCCGGATAATATGAATATTTCATTTTCTTAATTCCGATTATTGTTTCTAAAACTCTTTATTAATTATCCAACCGCTTTATAACCAACTGCTTCTTCCCTGTAAGCACGGGCAGCAATTTCGAGCGGCATATCAAACTCCTGTGCTTTCTTAATAATTTTTCTGAACCCGTTTATATCTTTAATTTTCGGTGCTGTTAATTCCAGACGTCCTTTTTTCATTAATCTTAAGGCAAGTGGCAGGAACGAAAATCCTTTCCATATTCCGGTTTTAATAAAATAGTAAACCATTAATCTCGGTTCATTCAATCGTCCGAATGCATTCATACTTTTAATGAATGAATCTGATAATGAATGAACCGGAAATTTTTTCGGATAAACTTTTCTGTTCATCGCCATTCGTTTAAGTGTATAGATGATATCTGTAACCTTAATCGATTGTGGACATCTTGTTTGGCAGGAATAGCAGGAAGCACAAACCCAGATGGTTCTGCTTTTTATAATCGAGTCTATGTCACCCGCTCTGAAAAGTGCCACTAATTCTCTCGGTGTAATATCCATTAAATAAGAAAGCGGACAGGAACCTGTGCACGTGCCGCATTGGATACAGGCCTTTATTTTGTCGCCGCCCGGAATAAGATGCACACTGTTTAAAAATGCAGTTCGTAAATCTGCTTCCTTTCTGCTTAACATACCCGGAATTTGAATCTCTGCTATTTTCATGATTTGTTCCTTAATTCAAATTTTAATGATGTTTTAATATTTCCTTTTTTAATCCCGTTTCGGCTTCCCAGCTTTTTATGTCTTCCTCAAAGTAAGCCGGGTACTTATCGATTAATTCCAGTTCTGCAGTAAGCATCATCTGATGAGAAAATTCCATATCGGCAAGGAAGCGGAACATTCTGCTGCCTGAAAGATCTTTTGCAGTTTCGGCACAGTCGAGATAGTATTCTCTCGATCTTCTCTCTTCATCTATTGCAAGCTGCAGCACGTCTTTTATTTCCATCTTCTTACGTGCTCTGCTTGTTTTTACCTCTTTTGGAAGATGACTGGGCGGAAGCTTAAGTTCGACATCGGGAAACATTTCGTTATATTTTTTTTCAAGGAGCATCTGATGCCGTTTCTCTTCGTGGTATAAGTTCATAAACCTCTCTTTTAAGATGTCGTTATCAGTCATTGATGCAAGGTCTTTATAAACCTCCTGTGCATCAATCTCGCTTCTTATTGCAACTCCCAAAGCTTCGAGTGCTGTTAAATCTTCTGCTATCATTTTAACCCTTCAATTATTTTAAGTTTCAGTTAATTCTTTTTTTGTTTCTTTTTGAATTTTTTCTACTTCGTTACATACTAACTTTAAACACTCATCCACAGCCGTTTCAACGGGCAGCGAAAGATTTTCGTTAAAAGTTTCTACTTCATTTGCTTCAATTGCAAACACTACGATGTTTTCGGGCATTGGTATTTCCATCTTCCTGCCGAACTCAACTGCGGTAGCAAAGTTCACATCGTGGAATGAAATCATTCTTACGGAATTTATTATCTGTTTGTAATCAAATTGGTGAATGTAACCCGGCGGGAATTTGTTTGTCTTAATTGCATCAATTACAATTGCGCTATTGAATCCTGAAAGCAAATCGATAATTCTCAATCCGCCCCAGTTGGTATAGTTTACTTTTACCAAGTCGTTATCTTTGTAAATTTCTTCAAGCTTTTCGGCAATAACTATACCTGCGCCGTCATCCCCGAACAGCTTGTTGCCCATACCAAGTATAATTATTGAATCGTTTTCCATCATTCACCCTGTTTATCGTTAAATGATATGCAAGGTAAATGCCGTACGAAAATGCTTTAATACGAAATGAAAACAGGGTCGGTTTGTTCGTTGCTATCGGATATCCGTTAATTGCTGTCGGTTAACCGTTAGTTGTTAAATATCAATTAGTAACTTATAATTAATATCCTCTTACGATTTGGCAGAAAACAACAAATAACAAATCCCAAAATTCAAATAATATTCAAATTCAAAATATCAATGTTCAAAAACAGTTTGGAATTTAGTAATTGAGATTTGAAATTTATTTGGAATTTGTTTTTTGAAACTTGTCTTTTCCGGTTTATCCGGGTTAGGAATGATAGGTTTATGTTTTATCGATGTTGTGCTTTTTACATTTATCGCGGAAGGTTGAAAGACTCATGCCTAAAGAGCGAGCCGCCTGCGAATAGTTTCCGCCTGCTTCCTTCAATGCACTTTCAAGCAGGTGCGATTCCACGCACGACATTACTTCTTCAAAAGTCAGATTTTTATTTCTGAAACAGTGCCCGCACGCTTTAAGAAAAATATTCATCGATTTATCTCCGATTATTTCTGCAGGAAGATTTTCCACCTTAATTTCTGTATCGGCAAAGAGTGCAATTCTCTGAATTACATTCCGCAGCTCGCGTACATTTCCGGGCCAGGAATAATTTATAAATGCTTCCAAAGCTTCGTCCGAAACTCTGATTTCCCTGTCGGGCACGTAATACTTAAGGAAGTGCTTTATTAAAACAGGTATATCTTCTCTGCGTTCCCTCAATGGGGGAATCGTTATCGGAAAAACATTTATCCTGTAAAACAAATCCATTCTGAATTTTTCCTGTACAACTAATTCGCTCAAATCAACTTTTGTTGCGCTGATTAAACGAATATCAAGCGGAATCGTCTTCTCACTGCCTATTCTTTGAATCTCTTTCGATTCCAAAACTCTCAATAATTTTGTTTGGAGATGAAGCGGAAAGTCATCTATATCATCAAGGAATATCGTTCCTTTATCTGCCAATTCAAACTGACCTTTTTTTTCGTGGGTCGAACCGGTAAAAGCACCCTTCTCATATCCGAAGAGTTCGCTTTCAATTAAGTTGGGTGGAAGTGTGGCAAGTCCGACCTTTACAAGATTGTAATTTCTCCGGTTGCTCTTACGATGAATATACTCCGCAAAAATTTCTTTGCCTACTCCTGTTTCGCCGATAATAAGAATCGAGCAATCGGATGCTGCTATTCTATCTATCTTCAATAAAATATCGCGGATTCTTTGGCTTTCAAAAATTATCTCATAATTATTTTTTTCGTTCATCAAAAACTCCCTGCTTCTGACTTTAAAGTTAAGAAAACTCAGTGACAGTGGTAAGTAAATAATTTTATCACAAGTGCCCGTGGATAAACAATCCTGGTTAACAAAGATCTAATAGTCAACTGCTGTAAAAATCGGTTTGTAATAAGTAAGCATAGCAGTGCTGCCTTTTATTAATGTCCTCTTTACATTTATAAATTACATAATATTCTTTACCTTTGCATTTCATTAATCAAAGAATATTCCGGGTGAAGATGAAAAAATATTTGGTTCGAAAAGCGGTTCTACTTTTAACCGTCTGGCTGTCGGTGTCGGTTCTTCTGCCGGCACAATCAATAAAAATAAAACTTGTTGAAACAAGCGATGTGCACGGTGCAATTGTTCCGTATGATTTGGTAAACGACACCTCGATGAATTCTTCACTGGCGCAGGTTCATACTTATACTTCGATGCTGAGGAGATTCCCGGGACAAAAAGTTGTTTTGCTCGATAACGGCGATATACTTCAGGGCGACCCACTTGTTTATTATTACAATTACGTCGACACATCATCGAAACATATTTACGCGGAAGCGATGAACTTTATGAAATACGATGCGGCTACAATAGGTAACCACGATATTGAAACCGGGCATAATGTTTACGATAAGTTCAGAAGTGAAATTAACTTTCCATGGCTTGCGGCAAACGCAATCGATACCGGAACGGGCGAACCGTATTTTACTCCTTATACGGTAATTGAAAGAGGCGGTGTGAAGATAGCTGTGCTCGGTTTGGTAACGCCCGGAATTCCGCACTGGCTTCCGGAAATACTTTGGGAGGGAATTGAATTCGAAGATATGATTGAAACTGCAAAGAAGTGGGTTCCTTTAATTAAGGAAAAAGAGAATCCCGATTTGCTTATCGGTTTGTTTCACTCCGGAGTTGATTACACTTACGGCGGAGAGACAGCCGGAACGTACCGCAACGAAAATGCAAGCCGGTTAATAGCGGAACAGGTTCCCGGCTTCGATGTGATATTTGTCGGGCACGATCATCACGGCTGGAACTATAAAACCGTTAACAGCAGCGGCGATTCGGTTTTAGTGCTCGGTCCTTTATCGCGTGCAAAAACAGTTGCAGTTGCCACTGTGCTGATGGATTACGATTCGGTTTCGGGCAAGTGGACGAAGGGAAGCATCACCGGCGAAATAGTTGATCCCTCCAAGTACAAAGCCGATGATCACTTTATGAGCAGCTTTATAATGAAGCTGAACATCGTGCACAACTATGTTTCGGAATCACTCGGTAAAATCACCAAAACAATTTCAACGCGTCAGGCATTGTTCGGTCCGTCAGAGTTCACTGATTTGATTCACACATTCCAGTTAGAAAAAACCGGTGCCGATATATCATTTACCGCACCGCTTTCGTTCGATGCAACAATCGACAGCGGCTGGATTCACGTGCGCGATATGTTCAAGCTTTACCGCTACGAAAATTTTCTTTATACGATGGAACTGACCGGAAAAGAGATAAAAGATTATCTCGAGTATTCTTACGGAAAATGGTTCAACCAGATGAAATCGGCTGAAGACCATCTGCTTAATTTCAGAAAAGATGAAAACGGTAACATAATCTATTCTGAAAGAACCGGTTCACCCGAACTCGAGCAGCGTTATTATAATTTTTCATCCGCTGCAGGAATAAATTATCTGGTTGATGTTAGCAAACCTGCGGGTGAAAGAGTATACATTACTTCGATGACAAACGGCTCGCTGTTTAGTGAAAAGAAAAAATATAAGGTAGCCGTAAGTTCGTACCGGGGTAACGGCGGCGGTTATCTTTTAACAAAAGGCGCCGGAATACCGGAAGAGGAATTGCCGAAAAGAGTGTTAAGTTCAACCGACAAAGATTTGCGGTACTATATGATGAAATGGATTGAAGAAAAGAAAACCATTACTCCCGTTAAACTGAAGAACTGGAGAGTAATTCCGATTGACTGGTGGAAGATTGGTGTTAATAAAGATTATAAAATTTTGTTCGGAGAGTAAACCGATTGTGCTAAACTTATTTTGAAACTAATTACCGGAACAAACAATGAATACAGATAAAAGCAAACAACTTTTTGAAGAAGCAAAAAAATATATACCGGGCGGAGTAAACTCGCCTGTTCGTGCATTTAAATCGGTCGGCGGCGATCCGCTGTTTATTACAAGAGGTGAAGGCGCACGCTTTTGGGATGCCGACGGAAACGAATACATTGAATACATCGGAAGCTGGGGACCGCATCTGTTCGGACATAACCCGCCGTTTATTAAGCAGGCATTGTTGGATGCAATTGAAAACGGAACAAGCTTCGGCGCTCCGACCGAGCTCGAAGTTAAAATGGCTGAACTTATTACACAACTCGTTCCTTCGGTTGAAAAGGTGAGAATGGTTAACAGCGGAACAGAAGCAACGATGAGTGCAATACGCGCTGCAAGAGGATTTACCAAACGCGAAAAATTTATAAAGTTCGAGGGATGCTATCATGGTCACGCCGATTACTTTTTGATTAAAGCCGGCTCCGGTGCGCTTACACTCGGTGTGCCTACGAGTCCCGGGGTTACAAAGGGAAACGCTGCCGACACTTTGTTAGCTGATTATAATGATATCGATTCTGTTAAAAAATTAATCAAGTCGAATAAAGATGAAATTGCCGCGGTAATAATCGAACCGATTGCCGGTAATATGGGTGTTGTTCGTGCAAAAGATGAATTTATAAAAGAGCTTCGTGCAATATGCGATGAAGAGAAGATTGTTTTAATATTCGATGAAGTGATGACCGGCTTCAGGGTTGCAGCAGGAGGTGCGCAGGAGGTTCTCGGCGTTACTCCCGATCTTTCTACATTCGGTAAAATTATCGGCGGCGGGCTGCCCGTTGGTGCATTCGGAGGCAAAGCCGAGATTATGGATATGATTGCACCGAGCGGACCGGTTTATCAGGCGGGAACGTTAAGCGGTAATCCTTTGGCAATGGCTGCCGGCTATGCCGCATTGAATCATATAAAAAATAATCCCGGAATTTATGATGAGCTTGAAGAGAAAGCATCCTATTTAGAAAAAGGAATGAAGGATAATCTAAAAGCACTCGGCAAAAATTATACAATGAACAGAGTCGGCTCGATGATGTGTATGTTCTTTACCGAAGAAGAGGTGGATGATTTTAAAAGTGCAGTGAAGTCGGATACGGATATTTATGGTAAGTATTTTCATGAAATGCTGAACAGAGGAATATATCTTGCACCGGCACAGTTCGAAGCAATGTTTGTATCAACCGCACATACAAAAGAAGACCTTGATAAAACAATTACAGCGCATAAAGAATCTTTGGCTTCTGTTGCTTAGTTTGTAAATTATTTCTGTATTGATGTAACTCCCAGCCGGAACAGCAAACTGCCTTGCATTGGATTACTTAATCAATGAAATTAAGTATTAATTTTAATCATATAAGAATTTAAAATAACCGCAATTAATCAAAGGTTAATCATGTCTTACTTTTATAAAAGAATTTTAAATGGAATTATTATCTCATTACTCTCTTCGGTTTTTCTCTTCGGCTTCAATCCGCTTGGCAGTAATGTACACGTTATTGAAAAAGGTAACGTAAAATATCTTTCGAACATTGTTGTTGTAAAACTGAAAGATAAGCCGGCGGTAAACTTCGACGGTTCTGTTTTTCTGTCGCCGTCGCTTATTGCGTTCATAAATGTTTACGGTTTGAATTCGGCAAAAGCATTGTTCCCGAATAAAGTATTTAACGATAACTCCGGCTTCGACAGAATAGTAATTATAAATTATAACACCGATGCAGACCCTAATTTCGTTTCATCAAAATTATCGAAACTAAACGAAGTGGAATGGGCTGAACCAAAGTTTGTTTACGAACCGGTTTATACTCCCAACGATCCGGGTTTCGGTTCGCAATGGAATTTATCAATCATCGATGCTGCGCTTGCGTGGGATATAACGAAAGGTGATACGAACATAGTTATCGGAATAGTCGATACCGGTGTTGACTGGGATCATCCGGATTTGGCAGCAAACATCTGGATGAATTGGGATGAAATTCCCGACAACGGAATTGATGATGATAACAACGGTTTTGTCGATGATATACGCGGCTGGGATTTCGGAGGACTTCATGGAACGCCGGATAACGATCCGATGGAAGACCGTGCCGATCACGGAACACACGTCGCGGGTATTGCTTCGGCAGTTACCGATAACGGTATCGGCATTGCATCGATTGGATTTAACTCGAAAATAATGGCAGTTAAAACTACCATCGACGATGAGAGGGGACAGAACGGTCCGTTTATTATATTCGGGTTCGAAGGTATAGTTTATGCGGCTGACAACGGAGCGAAAGTAATTAATTGCAGTTGGGGTGGCGGCGGTTTTTCCATTTTAGGGCAGGAAACAATTAACTATGCCGTATCGAAAGGTGCGCTTGTTGTGTGTGCCGCCGGAAATGCAAACAGTTCATCGGCGTTTTATCCGGCTTGGTACGACGGTGTTTTATCGGTAGCTTCAACAAACTCATCCGATCATAAATCGGGCTTTTCGAATTACGGAACCGATATCGATGTGTCGGCACCGGGCAGCGGTATCTATTCAACTTGGATGAACGATACTTACACAACGTTAAGCGGCACGTCAATGTCATCTCCGCTAACGGCTGGATTAGCAGCGCTTGTATGGACGCAGTTTCCAACTTACAACCCTTTGCAAATCGGTGAGCAGATAAGAGTTAATGCCGATAACATCGACGGAATAAATCCCGGCTTTGCAAACTTAATCGGATCCGGAAGAATAAATGCAAACAATGCAGTAACCAATATGAATTCGGTTTCCGTAAGAGGAGTAAGCTTTACGTTTTCGGATGAAGCTCCGGGCGGCAACGGCGACGGAATAATAGACCCGGGCGAAACAATAACTTTATATGCAAGCTTTATTAATTATTTGAACCCGACATCTAACCTTGTTATAACATTGGTGAGTAAAAACGATTATTCAACGGTGCTTAACGGTACATTTAATGCCGGTGCGAGGGCTACGCTTGAAGAATTTAACAACAATGGCAATGGGTTTTCTTTTACGGTCAGTGATTCGCTTCCTCAAAATGCCGATCTTAAATTCCTGCTGAACTACAGCGACGGAAGTTATTCCGATTATCAGTGGGCTAAAACAATCGGTAACCCATCTTATGCAACCCAAACCGGTAACGATATTGCAATGACTGTTACAAGCAAAGGCACATTTGCGTATAATGATTATCCGAATAACACACAAGGCGATGGCTTCACTTACCAGGGCGGTGGCAACCTGCTTTTCGAAGGTGCATTGATTTTAGGAACATCGGCAAACCAGATTTCGGACGGAGCACGGGGTTCGAACCAGAATAATCAGAATACTGACTTTTCGGTTCTTCAACCTTTCATTATAGATATTCCGGGTAATATTGCCGATATTCAGGGCAGTTCCGTATTCAACGATAACGGTGCTGGCGGAAATAAAATAGGAATCGAAACTCATCTTAATACTTACACATTCACTTCTGCCGGCGATGAGAAGTATATGATACTCGATTACAGGTTTATAAACACCAACGCATCCGATATTAATAATCTTTATGCAGGATTGTTTTTCGATTGGGACTTTGCCGATGCAACCAGTGACAGAACAAGCTGGGATAATACGGGCAGCTTCGGTTACGTTTACAGGGAAGCCGGTAATCCCGATAATTATGCCGGGCTTGGTTTGATATCCCACGACAACTACGGGTTCTGGGCAATTCTGAATGGAGGCGGCGATGGCGGGTTTCAGATTTACGACGGCTTTGATGACGGAGAAAAGTGGATGGCTATTTCGAGTGGACTCGGAAAGTTGGAAGCTGGCGTTGGAGATATTTCACACGTTGTTTCCGGCGGTCCGTCTAATATAAGTGCCGGCGATACTTTGCGTGTTGCTTTTGCGGTTCTGGCAGCAGACGACCTTACCGGACTTGAGTCGGCGATAGCAAATGCAAGAAGTAAGTTTAATGAAATTGTAACAAGCGTAGAGGATGAAAATGGTGATGATATTCAACCGGTTAAATTTGCATTGGTACAAAATTATCCGAATCCGTTTAATCCTAGTACAAAAATAAAGTATGCAATAGGCAGCAGGCAACATGCAAGTTTGAAGGTGTATGATATTTTGGGAAGAGAAATAGTAACA
>JAJRSV010000228.1 GCA_024278655.1 Bacteroidota bacterium
ATCATCGTCGTCGTCATCACCGTTGTGGTCATCGTCGTCATCATCGCCGTTGTGGTCATCATCGTCATCATCGCCGTTGTGGTCATCATCGTCATCATCACCATTGTGGTCATCATCGTCGTCATCACCGTTGTGGTCATCATCATCGTCATCACCGTTGTGGTCATCATCATCGTCATCGCCGGTTCCACCGCTTCCGCCGTCGTCATCATCGTCTCCCGTAGGATCGCTTGTACTTGTAACGGTATAAGTTACATATCCTCCGTAGAGGTCGATGGTTTTAGGAGTTGTGACCCGCCAATTAAGGTTATCGCCCAGTTTCGATAGTATCATCTGGATAGTGCTGTGAGCGATGTTCTTTGCCTGGTTGTAGCTGAAACTTGTAACAGAATTTTCCGTAGCGTTTGTTACGCTTTTGTTCAGCGACATGTTTGTGATGCCATACATTATATAACCACCAAGCACAAGAAATAATAATAGTCTAGCCATGAAAGACTCCTATGTTATAAATTTTTAGGACTTAATTTCCTTCGCCATTCAGCACCATGATATACGGAATCCACAATTTCAGGCGATTCGACTTTTAAATAAATTTTAATACTCTTTATTTTTTTCCTCGTTGAAGCATTCTCTAAAGAAGAATACGAAAGCTTTTTACTGCTTGAATCGTAATACGAAATAGTAAAATCGGTTACCCTGCCTATGGTTTTACCTGCTTCGTTATTTATGGAACGGTAAAGAGGTCGGTCGTTGGGATTTTGAGTAGAGGTTAATTCCGACTTTTCTCCCCAGTAATAACGAACCGATTCAACCGAACCGTTATCATCAAGGTCTGCCGAAAATTTTATCTCGTGTTTTTTTGCAGTAGAAATTTTTTCACCCGTTGCCTTGTAACCTATCTTACTAAAATCCTGTTCGGCAATGTTCAATACCGAACTTAATTCGTATTGAGCTATGTTGGAAAACATTATCTCGGATGTAGATGAAGTAATAGCCAGATTAAGATTTGCTACTATCAGGATAATGAATCCTCCTATTATTATTGAACCGACAACGTCTAACCAACTGCCCATATTATTACCTCTTTAATATCCTACTATTTGATATAATTTAATTGTGTCAGGCAAGCTGAAATTTGTAACCATCACCTTAATGCGTTTTGTGAACGTTCTTTGACTGGTTTCTTCTTCCAGGTTATCCGGAAGAACATAACCGATGTGTACCTTTACATTAAACTCTCCCATTCTGTCGGTCGTTTCGCTTGTTGTATAATTGTTGTAATCGTCTATGTCGTCAAAATCGGTATGATCGGTTTCTCCGGCATCAGGACCCAAAGCAGATGAAGGCGTAAGCGAACTGGTCTCGAATACCGGCTTATCTACTGTGTTCTCGTCGAATGCTTTAATTATAATTTCATCCATCATCGATTGAGCAATACCGGTTCCGGTTATAAACGATTCATTACTGTAAGTTGTTATTATTTTGTCGGTAGTCGATCTGTTAACATTCAGGATGAGCGTTGTTAACAGAAAAATTGAAGCTATTGCCAGTAATTGTTGTGCACCGTTCATTACTTATCAAACCAATATAATTATTAAAAGGACATAATTGATATCAATTACTGTGCAAACTTATATAATTAAAATGTGCACGAATTTTTCAACAAAAATTTTGATTAGGTTCATAATACAGGGTAAAAATTACTCAATCAGGTAACATTGTTATAACAAAACGGTTGCTGCCTTAGTCTAATCCGGTTTTTGTTCCCGCAAATATCAGCGAGTGAAAATTTTACATACCAATCACCTTTCGTAAAGCAGCTAAATTCTTATTCTAAAAGAAATTCTTTTACTGACAAGTAACAGGTAACGTAAAAATTACACTCGTTAAATAAATTCCTTTTCAACTGATAAACGGCATGTAAAACGTTGCAAGATTTTCCCTGAAAAGCGTTGGCACATTTTTTATAGATAGTTCATCATCAAAAATGAATGACGCAAATTTTGGCGATACGAACAATTTTGACGTCAGTTTTTGTTCTTTGACAAACTGTTTGTTTAACGAAAAAATTACCTGTAAGAGTTACGCCTTGCAACAGTAAACTGAAAATTATTAGAAAAGCAAAGAATAATAAGATGATTTCGGGTGGCATATTTTTTTATGGATATGCACTCGTCAAATTACTTGAACAACAGTTAAGGCTGATTAGTTGTGGGTCAACAACAGTTATTATTAATTGTACTTGGAATGATTGTAGTAGGAATAGCGATGACTATAGCGGTTCAGTTATTCCGAGGCAATGCCATTGATAGAAAGCGGGAAATACTCGTCAACGAATCTCAGAACATAGCATCTATTGCTTTAGCATATTATAAAAGACCTAAAATGTTCGGAGGCGGCAGTAAGAGTTTTACCGGATGGTCAATCCCATCGCAATTAGTTAGTACAATAAACGGATCGTATGCAGCACAGATTTTTAGCGACAGCGTAGTAATAATTGGCACGGGAACTGAAGTGGTTACGGGTAACGATTCGATTAAAGTTAAAACAACAGTTACGGGAAACAGAATTTACTCAACAATATTACAGTGATAAAGTTTTTCGCAATAGCGGTTAAATAAATTACTAAATAACAACCTTCAAACAAACATAGGAGTACAAAATGGGTCAGCAACAACTTCTCTTAATCGTCCTTGGCGTTATCGTAGTTGGTATCGCAGTAGTTGTAGGTATTAATCTTTTTAATGCCAATGCAACAACAGCAAACAGGGATGGTGTGATTTCAGACCTGAACAATTTGGGTGCAATGGCACAGCAGTATTACAGAAAACCAACATCAATGGGCGGCGGCGGCAACAAGTTCACCGGATGGTCAATTCCTACTGGTTTAGATTCAACTGCTAACGGAACATACAGCGCTACCGTATCAGCTCAGTCAGTTACTTTAGTAGGTACTGGTAACGAGAAGGGTAACGATGGTACCAATAAGGTAAAGGCTACTGCTACCGTCTCCCCCAATTCAATTAGTGTGACCGTGAACAACTGATTGAAGTTAATACTAGTTCATTTAGAAAGGCTGATGAAATTGTTCAATTTTTGTCAGCCTTTCTGTTTAAATAATTGAGGAAGTCAGAGTTATGGTTGAGTTCAAATTTACAGCACAAAGACTTAACGGACAGAACATAAGCGGTGTTCTTTCGGCTGCTTCTGCTTCGGAGGCAAAGAAAAAACTTAAACGGTTAGCCGAAAAGAACAAACTGAGGATTAAATCAGTCCGGAAAAAGTCCACCTACCTTTATAAGGTAAGAAAAGGCAACGAAAAACCGATTAGAGGTGAGCAGAAAGCTTACAGCAAGCAGGAAATTGAAGAAGCTCTTTCACGGCTTGGCTATAAAGTTTTATCGGTTAATAAAAAACTTATCGATGTCCAGAGAAAACCTCCCACAGCAGAAATAGTTACTTTCGTAAAAATAAGTTCGGAATTGTTAGAGCAAAAGTTGCCGTACAGCGAAGTATTAACTCTGCTCATAAACGATACTCAGAACACAACCTTAAAGAATACCCTCAAGGAAATTAATAACGATCTTAAAAAGGGTGCCGACAGCGAAGTGACGTTTCTGAAGTATCAGGGTATCTTCGGAAAGTTTACTGCTTATATGTTGGGGCTTGCCTCTAAGAGCGGTAATATGGCTGAGATATATAAAGCCACCGCCAAGTTCCTGGAGAGACGCCAGGAGTTTAAAAAGAGTTTAAGGAGTGCATTGATTACTCCCGCGGTTACAATTTTTGTTCTGTTTCTGGCAGTGCTTTTCTATGTCGGTTATATCTTTCCCGAAACGGCAAAACTGTTCGTACGGTTCGGAATAGACCTGCCGCCGATGACGGCATTTACATTAAAGATAAGTGATTTCTTAATGGCTCATCCGTTTCTTATTTCTTTGGTAACATTTTTACCGCCTATAGCGCTTATTGCTTACTTCAGAACTAAGAAAGGGAAGTTAATTTTTGATAAATACAGTATGAAGCTGCCTGTTATCGGACCGTTGATTCACAAAACGTTAATCGAGGTTTTCTGCCGCGTGTTCTATACGCTTTATCATGGTTCTGCAGAGAGTATTGAACCGATTAGAATAGCAGCAGAGGCAACCGGTAACACTTATTTCGAACAAAAAATAAAGCAGGTTGCCATTCCACTTATGCTTAAAAAAGGTGTGGGAATGACAGAAGCATTTGAAGCAACCGGCGTGTTTACCGATACAGCGTTATCGAGATTCCATTCCGGTGAAGAATCGGGTACTATTAAAAACACGGCGCTTCAATTGGCTAACTATTACGAAAGCGAAACGGTTTACAGACTGAAAAACCTGATCGAAATAATTCAGGTTGCAATTGCAATGATAATAATGGTTATAATGATAGCTTTAACGTTAGTCTCCGCAGAAACTGCTACGGTAAGACCTAAGAATCCGGCGTTGGGTAGCAACGTAATTTATATGGAGAAAAATGTAGGATGATTGACACAAATCTGGAAATGACGGATAAAATCGGTTATCTCCTTTTTAAGAAAGGAATAATCGATGCTGAAACTCTTGAAAAAGCATTAGTTGCAAAAGCTAACGATAAGAATAAAGTTAAAAGGAACCTGGCTCAGATATTAGTACAGGATTTTAATTACGACCACGATACCATATTCCGCGAAGTTGCAATACTTTATGCCTTCCGCGAACTGGAGACCAAGCCGGAAGATATTCCCGAAGAGCGGATCGAAGCAATCAAAAATATGATTGACCAGGCGCCCGAGCAGATTAAGGATATGATGTTAAAGCATAAAGTTATTCCTTTCATGTTCGATGAAAGGATAAAGGATAAGCTTATACTTGCCGCTATCGATCCCACTGACAGATACATACCAAGAATTGCCTTCGGCTTGAATGCCAAAAAGTACGAAGTGATTTTCATTAAAAAGAGAGATTACGAAGTATTAATTAAAAAAATTCTTCCTCCCGAAAATGAATACCTGAAGGCAATCGAAGAAGAAGAAGATGTAATAAGCATTGAAGAAACGGAAGAAAGCAATGTTGACGAAGAAGAATTAGATGCCGAAATAAATCGCAGTGCGCTTATAAACCTTATTGAAGGAGCGCTTGTGGAAGGTGTTAGAAGGGGTGCGAGCGATATTCACTTTGTACCGAAGGAGGGCAGATGCACGGAAATATACTTCAGAGTTGACGGCACTTTACGGCTTTGGCACGTTCAGGAAAACACATTACCCGAAGCTGTAACTGCGGTTATTAAAGACCGCGGCAAGGGAATGGACAGGTTCGAAAGAGAAAAGGCACAGGACGGATTTATTCAGAGGGAGATTGACAATCATATTATAAGATTCAGAGTATCGGTACTTCCTGTTGTAGGTACCGAGTTAAAGCATAAATTCGAGAGTGTGGTAATAAGAATTCTCGATGACAGAAAAGTAATTAAAGACCTCGATAAACTGGGACTGGTAGGATATGCCCGGGAGGTTTTCATTAAATCAATTAATCGACCGCAGGGAATGGTTATACTTACCGGTCCAACGGGAAGCGGTAAAAGTACAACACTTGTTGCGGCATTATACCAGGTAATAACACCCGAAGTAAACGTATTAACGGTAGAAGACCCGGTTGAGTATGTAATAGAAGGTGCAAGGCAGTTAAAAATCGGTTATAAAATGGGTTTTGAACAAGCTATTCGATCAATATTAAGGCATGACCCTGATATTGTTCTGGTGGGTGAGATGAGAGACAAAGAAACTGCCGAAACTGCAATTAAACTTGCAAATACAGGTCACCTTACCTTTTCTACCCTTCATACCAACGATGCCCCGAGTGCTGTTGCCCGTCTTTATAAGATGGGTATTGAACCGTTCTTAATAGCATACGCTATCAATCTCATAGTGGCACAGAGGTTGATTAGACGGTTATGTCCTAATTGTAAAAAACCGGTCAGAAACTTTGATGAAGCTCTTATGAACGCTTGCGGATTAAACATAGCAGAATGGCGTAACTACACTGTTTATCAGGCAGTTGGTTGCGACGAGTGCCAGGGTTCCGGCTATAAAGGTCGTCTTGCCATTCACGAAGCGCTCTACTTTACGAAAGAGATTCGTCAAATTATCGTCAGATCTGGCGTCGAAGTTGACGAGGAAGCCATTCGTATACAAGCCAAAAAAGACGGCTCTTCGAGTTTGCGTGACTCCGGCTTCGAGAAAGTTAAATTAGGACTGACTTCTTTAGAGGAAGTTTTATCTGCTACGGCTGAAGACTAATCGTCTGAAACCAAAGCGGGTTAAGTGATTCGCTTGATTATAATCTTTGTGTAACGGGGTTAACCCGTTAAAAAATAAGAGGTTATTTTTATTCTCTAAAGTTGTGCTTTTAAGAAAATTTTTATTTATCTTATTTATAAGAAAATCTGAACTCAATACGGAAAGTTTATGGCAATAGCAACACTCGGAAATCACTCACTTGACGCAGTAGAAGAAAAACGAATAATTGATGATTTCCTGAAGTCCGTTCCTGAGTCGAGGATGGGTCCCGATAGAGTGGAATACATCCTGCACAATGTAAATAAGCTGCAGGAAAACGAACGTATGCTTCTTCGCAAATTCATAAATGAAATTTTAGAAGCGATGATCGAGCGGGATGCCTCGGATATTGAATTGGGCGGGCACGGAAATGAAGAATATATATGGATGAGAATCCATGGTAAAAAGGAAAGAGTTAAAGACCTTCCTCAGTTCACCGAAGACGAATCGGCGGTTCTTATTGCAAACCTGTTTAATGAAAATCAAAAACAGTATTTAATCAATCACCGGAATTTAGATTTTAGTTATTCTTTCTTTTATAATAAGAGGAACCTGAACGTAAGGTTCAGAGCCGATGCTTATTTCGATCTCGATACGCTTGCAATGAATATGCGTTTGATCAACTTATCGGTCAGACCTCTTTCGTCGCTTGAGTTTCATCCTCTTGCACTCCGTTCGATGAGCCATAACTATATAAAATTCGGATTGACTTTGATAACCGGTATAACCGGTTCGGGTAAATCCACAACACTCGATTCTATAATCGATCATCATAACAAATTCGACCCGGCACATATAATAATAATTGCTGCACCTATTGAGTACGTTCACACTTCGAATGTTTCGCTGATAAAGCACAGGGAGGTAGGACGCGATGTGCTTTCGTTTAAAGAAGGTATTGTGCAGGCATTAAGGCAGGACCCCGATATTATTGTTGTAGGTGAGATGCGCGACCCTGATACCATTATGGCTGCACTCGAAGTAACCGATACCGGTCATAAGGTTTTCTCAACATTGCATACTTCATCGGCGGTTGAATCGATTGACAGAATTGTAGCGGAAGTAAACCCGACCGAGCAGGAGAGAGTTCGCAACAGACTTGCCGATGTACTCATATCGGTTGTATCGCAAAAGCTGGTTCCGACACTTGACGGTAAACTTACACTTGCAAAAGAGGTTCTTATTGTAACGCCGAGTGTGAGAGCCGCAATAAAGAATAATAACACCGGTGAAATTTATATGATGATTAACCAGGGCGGACCGCAGGGAATGATTACGATGGAGCAGGATTTGAAGAGACTTTACCTGCAAAAGAAAATTTCGCTCGATACTGCAATTGCTTATGCAAATAATAAAACAAGAATTAAACAATTATTAGCCGTAAAATGAAACCATTAGTTTGTATATACTGCGAAGGCAACGACACAAAAGTTGCTGTTATTACAAAGGACAAAAATACTGATAAAATAAAGCTTGTAAGAACAGCAGCCATTTCGGTCGCTTCATCTTCGGTGGAATTGGAAGAAGCAGCTACCGGTATAAGTCTGGAAGGTGGCTCTTTAAATCTTGAAGGTATAGATGAAGGAGAAGCTTCCATTGAAACAGGAAGCGACGATTTAAGTGTAAGCGAATTGCAAAAAGCATTATCGGGATTAGACCTTTCGAAATACCAGTTTCTTCCAACCCTTACCGAACCGGCAATCTATTATCACCTTTACGAAGGTTCCCGCTCCGAAAAACCGAATAAGTTAAAAGAAGAAATAATCGAAGAAATTCTTGAAACCAAAAACGTTGCGGTTGACAGGGATAACCTGGACTATATAGAATTGGCAGATAAGTCTTTGCTGTCGGTTTTTCTTGTCGGTGAAGTATCGTGTATAAACCTTGTAAACTCTTTAGCTTCGTTAAATCATAAAAGAAATTATAAAATACCGACCATTAAAAGCTCCGATATATCACTTGCCTACTATGTTGCAAAGAAAAAGAAATTTTTCCCCGACGATCATTCGTTGGTTGTTTATATTGGAAAAGAGTACAGCAAGCTTATATTCCTGCAGGGAAGAAAGTTAAAGCACATAGGTACAACGCTCGATATCGGAACAGCAAATCTTCATACATACGATGTTTACTTTTCCAAAATTTTACTTGAAATGGAAAACGGTGGAATTCCATCGCTTGATAACATTATAGTCTGCGGCGAAGATGATTCGGAAAACCTGATACTTTCATTTTACGGCACATTCCCCGAAGCTAACGTAAGCCGTCTGGAATTCGATGAGCTTGATCTTTCGGAACTTGATGATGAAACCAAAGAGAGACTTTCTATATTCAGCATACCTATTGCCGCAGCCATAGATTATTACGATGAACTTGAAGACCTGCACAAAGGAATTAATATTCTTCCGCGTTATGTTAGAGAAGAACAAAAGTTCTTCCAGTTTTCGTGGCATAGTTATGCAATGCTGCCGTTGTTGTTCATAGTTGCATTTGGAGTTACACAAAAGATAATGCAAAACAACAACCATATTTCGAAACTTGAAACTGAAATTGCGGAAAAAACTTACCTGATGCGGCAGAACCAGCAGTTGCTCGGTAAAATTGCCGAGCTCGAAAGTAAAATAAGCAGCTTCGATCAGACGCAGGCTATCCTCGATTCGGCTGCTGCCGGCACCGATGTATGGAACCAGGTGCTGCAGGATTTGGCTCGTGTTACCGCTAAAAGAAAAAGTATATGGTTAACAAAATTATCGAGAGCCGGTGCTGATAAAATACTTGCTGAAGGTTATTCGCTTTCGCGTTTTGCACTAACCGACTTTGCATATTCGATTGACAACGCCGAGCTTCAAAGCATGTTTTACGAAGCTTTGAGAGAAAGAAGCGCTTACAAGTTTAATTTGAATTTTAATATATCAACTTATCCCAAAGAAAAATGAGTAAGAAATTAAGAAGTACTCTCAGTCTTGTTGCTATATTAGTAATCATCCTGCTAATGGGTGGCATTTACATCTATGTCTTTCAAAGCGGTGCGATATCGGAGAAGGAAGAAAGACTTAAAGAACTGGAAGCAAATTCGTACGACCCGGAAGTGCTGGCGGCAAGATACGATGAGCTTAAAAAGCGCTCGGCGATTTTAGACTCCGTTCTGCAAAGCAGAAAATTTAATATTCCGAAAGATCTTTCGTCAATCAAGTTCTACAATTTTATTAATAGCACAACCCAAAACTTCTCGGAAGAAACTCAGGTAAATATCGAATTTTTAGGAAAGCAGCAGGACAAAGAATTTTACTACTACGAGTACAAACTTACCGGAAACGGTTACTTCAACGAGGTATTCAAACTCATTTATGCAATCGAGCAAAGCAAGGAACTTAAGAAAATAACCGACCTTTCGCTTGGCAACCTGATTAAAACAGACGAAGAGGGAATCCCGATTTTTCTGGTAACATTTGAAATGACTGTACAGGTATATTTTTCTACCGACAGCAGATTTGCACCCGAAGAATTTGTGGAAAACGACTTAAGGACTGGTCCGATTTATGATATCTTTTATCCGTTGATAAGAAACGAAATTCCGCCGAATATCGACGGATTACTTGATGTACAAGGTGCCAAACTGCTTGCGTTAATTCCCGAAGGTGCTTTTATAGCCGATACAAAAGGCAATACATATCTTATCTGGGAAGGCGAGCAGGTTTATCTGGGGTACCTAACCAAAATCGATTATGAAAGTAATACCGTTAGCTTCATCTTAAATAAAGGCGGAATAATTGAAAGGATTAACCTTGAACTGGAAAGAGAAAAACAGAAATAAAATTATTGAGAGTGTAGTTATGAAGACAATTATTACATCATTTGTGCTTTCACTTTTCATCGTAATTCAAGTGTTTCCGCAAAAGTACTGGGAGCGCAGGTTTAAAACCTATAACAATCCCGATGAGCTTGTACGATGTCGGAGTCATTGCCCTTTAACCAGGCAGTTGAACTGCTTAGTAAAGTAAGTGAAAGTGTTACGGGTAAAAGAATAGTAAGTACAGTTCAAAGAACCGATCCTATCGGCGTTGAAATTAATAATATGCCGTACGACAAAGCATTGCTGATTATTGTCCAATACGCCAACCTTATGTATGAAGAAAAAGAAGATATAATTGTAATCAAAAGCAAGAAGAAAGAGGAGGAACGAACGCCCGAAACCTATGCTTCCATTGATCAACGGGAAGTGAAAATATCGGCGGTCTTCTTCGAAATGGATGTACAAAAGTCGAGGAAGTTAGGTATCGATTGGAAATTCCTTTTATCAGGTAATAAAACGGATTTAGCCGGTTTGTTAAGAACCGAATCAGAAAGCGCTCAGCAAAATAACGGTACCGGAGGAACCGGTGGCAGTACACAATCAGGATTGCAGCCGGAGTTTAACTTCGGAGTAAGTTCCAACTTTAATGCATTAGGATTCTTCGGACAGGCAACGGCATTATTCAAAGCTTTTGAAACAAACGGATTGGGCGAGATTATTGCAAGCCCGAGTATTGTTGTTAGAGACAGAAGCCAGGGTACTATTCAGGTTGGAACCGATTTTTCGGTAAGAACAAGAGATTTTGCAGGCAACACAGTCGAAAAGTTTTTCCCGACCGGAACTATAATAGACGTTACACCTTATATATATACCGAAGAAGGAATCGATTACATTCTTCTCGATATTACAGTTGAACGTAGTTCTTTTTCAGCAAACGAAACCACAACCGAAATAAGAAAAACAAATGCATCTACACAGGTAGTTATGCTCGACGGCGAAGAGACTGTACTCGGAGGATTGTTTGTTAATGAAGAGGCGAAAACACGGAACGGTATTCCTTTCCTTAAAGATTTGCCCTGGTGGGTATTCGGTATAAGATATTTAACAGGCAGTGATGAAACCGTAATAAGGAAAAAAGAACTTATTATTTTACTCAAAGCCGAATTAATACCTACGTTGAAGGAAAGATTTGCAAATCCCGAAACCAAGAATTTGATTCATTCTCAGGTTAACAAAGATCAAGAAAGAATAAAATTTTATAAACTGGAAGAATCCAAAGTAAATGAAATGTATTAAACCATGGAACGTATATTAATTGTAGATGATGACATTGATCTGTGTACAGTACTTTCGGAAGAATTAGCAGAAGTAGGTTACGATACCCATTTCCTTACAAGCGGAGATGGAGTGAAGGATTATGTCTTGAATAATCCTGTCGACCTGATACTTCTCGATTTAAATATGCCGGGTAAAAACGGCTTTGATGTTCTGAACGACCTCTCGGAAGCCGGGCTTAACATTCCGGTAATTGTATTAACTGCGTATGCCGATGTTCAGAGCGCCATTCAATCGGCTAAATTGGGTGCGAGTGATTTCCTGAATAAGCCGTACGACTTCGACGAACTTTTAATAACATTAAGAAGAACTTTACAGAGAGTAGAATAGTGTATGAAAATCAGTCTAAGAATAATCCTGATAAACTTTGTGGTAGTTGTTCTTATACTTGGCAGTTCTGCGTTCGCATTCTACTCCATAATGTACAAAGCGCTTTCATCCCAGAAATCTCAAAGCCTGTTAACTTCGGCAAATAACTTTATATACGCTTACCGGGCTAAACTCCTCGAAGCCGAGGATGAGTTTATGACCATAACATCCGATGACAAAACCCTGCCGAATTACCATTCGCTAAAGGCAAGTAATCTGGATTTTATAATCGAAGCGAATGTTGGTGAACCCGACAAGATAATTAAGTATATGTATACGAAAGAAGTAATACGCCCGAAACGCAGGTACTCATTAACACAATTTTTAGATTACAATCCTTATGCAATTATTAATGAAAAAAGAACTGAAGACGGAAAACTTTTTTATTACGGATTTATTCTTAACGAAGACCTCCTGAATCTTTTTTCCGAAAAAATAAAATCGGAAATAGCCGTAATCTGGAAAGGCGGTCCCACCGATATTTCCCACTCGTCTATAAACCAGAATTATCTTTACACTTTAACAAAAGTAGCCGAAAAGCTTAAAGACCAGAGCAACTTTAAGGTGTTTAACCAGGGTGCCGAATCGAATGATATAATTGCAACCATTTATAAACCGGCAAAACATCTTAACAAAAATCAGCAGATTGCATTTTTAATTTTTACACGGCTCGGCGAAGCGGCTGAATTAAGAGAAACGTTAAGAGATATTTTTATAATAGTCGGAATTACTGGTATTACGCTTTCATTAATTTTAACATTTTTGCTTACCGGTAAACTCCGTAAACAAATAACCGATTTGAGCGAAGTTACCCAAAAAACGAAAGACGGCGATTTTAAATACAGAATAAAAGTAAGAAGCAAAGACGAAATAGGTAAATTAGGTCAGGCGTTTAACTTAATGCTCGATGAGCTGGAAAAAAATCAGAAAGCGAAAAACGATTACTCGGAATTCATTACGCTTATTAATAACAACCCCACATTAAAGGAAATTTCGGAGGCAGCACTGGATAAAATTGTGCAGGCAGCCGGATTTACAATTGGCGCTTTGTATCTGGTAGACGAACAGGGACTTAAGTTATTAAGTGCAAGCGGTTATAATACAAGGGAAGAAATTGCTAAAGATGAATTCGATTTTTATGACAGGGTTGTCCGTAAGCAGGAAACGGTTATGATTGATTCCGAATCGGAACTGCCGGTTCTTTCTTCCGGAATGATTTCGTTAAGACTTAAACATCTGTTACTGGTTCCCGTTGTTTATAACGAGAAAACGATATCCGTACTCGAATTGGGTTCGGTTAATCAACTCTCTGACGATGCGATGGATTATATAAACAAAATTAAAGATCAGCTTGCAATAGGACTTGCCAACGCACTTGCTTTTGTACAGCTTGAAAACTTTGTTGAAGAGCTTCGCAAACTTAACGATGAATATCAGAAGCAGAATGAGCAGATTAAAAAGCAAAACGAAAAGCTGGTTCTTCTTCATAAAGAACTTAAAGAGCAGGCGGAAGAATTAGAAGTACAAAAACGTAAAGCAGAGGAATCGACTAAGTTAAAATCGCAGTTCCTTGCAAGTATGTCGCATGAACTGCGAACACCGATGAACTCGATACTTGGATTAACCGAATTGATTCTGGAAAAAGCGGATTTAAGCGAGAAGAACCGCGAACGTTTGGAAGTTGTTCTGAACAGCGGAAGACGATTGATGACTTTAATTAACGATATACTCGACCTTTCGAAAATTGAAGCAGGCAAAATGGAAATCCGCGAAGAAGATGTTCTGCTTGAAGAAATAATAAGCGAGGTTTCCGGTTCGGTAAAACCGTTAGCCGCTAAAAAGAATATTGAATTTGAAATTGACCGGAGCACCAGCACCGAAATTATAGTTCACGTCGATAGGGGAAGAATAGTTCAGGTGCTTATAAACCTTCTCGGTAATGCCATTAAGTTTACAGATGAAGGCAAAGTGACACTGAAGGTAGATGTGCAATCGGACCACCTTGTGTTTGATGTGATAGATACGGGCATCGGTATTTCGGAAGAGAACCAGAAGGTGATATTTGAAGAATTCAGACAGGCGGACGGAACAACTACAAGAAAATACGGCGGCACTGGTTTAGGGCTGGCTATCTGCAAAAAGATTGCCGATTTGTTAAACGGAGAACTTACATTAAAGAGCAAGCTTGGTAAGGGTTCCACTTTTACTTTCAAACTGCCGTTACGCACTACAGCTAAAAAAGATACTGTTCCGAATGAATCATTAAATGTTAAGACTCTTATAAAAAACAGGAAACATCCCATACTTGTTATCGACGATGATGAGGAAGTAAGATATACAATCGGTCAGTATTTAACCTCTAAAGGGTACGATGTAATCTTTGCGGAAAACGGAGAGAAGGGGCTCGAGATAGCAAAGAAACGTCAGCCGTTTGCAATTACACTTGACTTAATGATGCCGAACAAAGACGGCTGGACTGTGCTGAAGGAATTGAAAGAGTATCCCGAAACTAAAGACATTCCCGTAATACTTATCTCCATTAACGGCGATAAAAAATTCGGTTACGGTTTAGGTGCGTTCGAATATTTTGTTAAACCTATTTCCGCAAACAAGCTTCTTTCGGCTTTTGCACGTTTAGAGAGTCTGGCAAATAAAAAGATTAAAAAGATAGTGCTTGTTGATGACGATGAACTCGAATTCGAAAAATTTAAAAGAGAGTTTAAAGACGAAAACGTTACGATTGAATACATCCGGGATTCCGAAATGGCTTTCAATAAAATTGCCGAGGTTCAACCCGATCTTATCATTCTCGATTTGATGATGCCGAAAGTTGACGGCATTTCACTTTCGTATAAATTAAAATCGAGTATAAAGACCAAACACATTCCTATTCTTATAAGTACTGCAAAGGACTTGAGCGATGAAGAAAAAGAAAAGCTGAACAACATTGTAGAGGAAATTGCAGTTAAATCTAAAGGGCATCCGCTTGATGTTCTGAAAGTTGTAAGAGACAGGATTCAGCAACATGAATTAGCGCCGTATATTAATGTGTCGGCAGAAGAGTCGGGCGGCAACGGAAAGCACGGCAAAGATGAAGAAAAGGAACAGGACGAAACCGGTACGGAACGCGGTGTAATTTTGATTGTAGATGACGATCCGGACACTCTGTTTACAATCGACGAGATGGTAAAAGCTTGCGGCTTCAAAACCATATTAGCTAAAAACGGAATTGAGTGCCTCGAAACATTGCACAAAACAATTCCCGACTTAATACTGCTCGATATAATGATGCCGGAGATGGACGGCTTCCAGGCGATAAAAGAGATAAGGTCGAATGCCGAATGGAAAGAGATTGAAGTATTTGCAGTTACTGCAAGGGCTATGGCAGACGACAGGGAAGTTATACTGAAACAGGGCTTTAACGATTACATTCCCAAACCCGTTAATGCCTCGATAATAAAAGACAAAATCGAAAAATATTTCTCAAAAATAAAGGTGGGTTAAAATGAAAAAAATTCTTGTTATAGACGATTTACCAGAAAACGTTTTTATGCTTCAGGACCGGCTTGAGAACGAAGGTTACGAGGTAATAACAGCTTACGACGGAAAGAGCGGTATCGAAAAAGCACGCAGCGAGCATCCCGATCTCATTTTGCTGGATGTTATGATGCCCGACATAAACGGAATTGAAGTATGCAGAACTTTAGTTAACGACAGCGAAACATACCGGATTCCGATTATTCTGGTTACCGCAAAAACCGATGCCGAGGATACCAAAGAAGGTTTGGAAGCCGGCGCTTACGATTATATCAAAAAGCCGTTTAATAAAGTCGAGCTTCTTGCAAGAGTCGGTTCGGCACTTAAGCTATCGGAAGCAAACAGGCTTTTAATCGAAGGTGAAAAGCGAAACACGTTTCTTGCTACGGTTGTAACGGCTAATCATAAAATCAAACAGCCGCTTACACTGCTTAGTTTATCTGCCGCAGCGTTAAAGCGCGAGTTGAATAAAGATGAGATATCGAAGGAAGCTTTGTTAAACAGAATAAAGTATATCGACTCGGCTATAAAAGAAATTACAGATGTATTAGAGCAGCTTAATTCAATAAGAATACCGGAGCTTTCCGACTATACTAAAAACATTAAAATGATAAAGATGGAAGAGTAAATAATCAGATTAGTTTTTTGATTGTTGC
>JAJRSV010000229.1 GCA_024278655.1 Bacteroidota bacterium
GGAAATCCCATCAGCAGAAGAATTAAAACAACAAAGAAGAAGAGAACCGGCAGTGCTTCCATACTACTTTGCTTCTTTTATTTTTATGATTGATTTGAATGCAAGTGCTATTCCCTGCAGCAGCAGAAGGAAGAAAGAGATTGGAATGAATGCTTTTAAAATATATCTCGCAGGAAGTCCCCCTGCATCGGGGGATGTTTCTTTTATTCTGAAAGATACTTCAACAAAGTTCTGCGAGCCCAAAATAACCATAACGCAAAAAGGAATTAAAAAGAAGAGTGCACCAAGCAGATTTATCCATGCTTTTTTCTTTTCACTCAAATGAACGTATAAAACATCCACACGAACGTGCTCATCCACGCTTAAGGTATAAGCAGCGGCAACTAAAAATATAAGCGCAAACAGATGCCACTCTAACTCCTGCAACCCGACGCTGCTTTCGCCGATAAGATAGCGCACAAAAACATCGTAACTTACAACCAGTACCAACAGCGCAGTAAGCCACGAAGTAGCAGCACCTATTTTCTTGTTCAACTTGTCTATGAATTTTATATATGATTTGATGAACTTCATCTTACCACATAAAAGCGTTAACGTAATGTTTTATTGAAGGATTATCTTCGTCTTCCATTATAATTGCAATCACATCGAAGCGGCAATCGGCTTCGTAAATTTCGTTATCTGCCAAATATAACTCAGCTACTTTTTTAAGCTGCCGTATCTTTCCGGAAGTTATTCCGTATTCAGGTTCACCGAACTCAAGATTTTTTCTTGTCTTTACCTCTACAAAAACAAGATAGCCGTCCTCGGGGTCCTTTGCAATTATATCAATTTCGCCATGTCCGTAACGGTAGTTTCTTTTCAGAATCTCGTAGCCCTTTTCTTTTAAAAAAGCTTCGGCTGCCTGTTCTCCCTTTTTTCCAAGTTCTGATTTTTTAAACATCTCTATACAGTGTTTAAGTATAATTCCGCTTGAGTTTTATCATCAATAATTTTCCGGAGGAATGTTTTCCTGTGCAAGGGCGATGGTCCAATTGTTTTAATCACTTCAATATGCTGCTTTGTAGGATAACCTTTATTCTTCTCCCAAAGATAATCCGGGTAATAGCCGGAAAGCCGTTTCATTATTCTGTCGCGGGTAACTTTTGCAATTATTGAAGCGGCGGCAACAGCAAACGACTTTGAATCTCCCTTTACAACCGCTTTAACCGGAATATGGTAATTGAAGGTTTTATTGCCGTCAACTAAAATCAAATCCGGCTGCACATCCATTTTTTTAACTGCATTTAACATTGCAAGCAGCGATGCGTTAAGAATATTTATCTTGTCAATCTTTCCCGCCGATATAACCGACACTCCGCACGCCAGACACTTATCCAAAATCTGTTCGTAAAGCTCATCTCTTTTTTTTGCAGACAATTTTTTCGAATCGTTAACTTCTTCGATAAACACAGATGGAGAAAAGATAACCGAAGCCGCAACAACGGGACCCGCTAACGGACCTCTGCCCGCTTCATCAACGCCCGCGATTAACTCTATATCTTCTGTTAAAAAACTATTGTCGAAATGTTTCATCTGATTTTAATTTTTATCTGCCTAAAAAGATTGCAATCAAACCAAAAAGCATATTCAATTTCAGCATATTACTCAACTTATTCAAGTTTTTTTGTGAATGGTCTTCATAAAGCGATTTAACAACGTAAACAAGCAAAGGATTAACAAGCAGCATTGCAATCACAAAAAATTCTATGTTATAAATTTTATAAACGAAAGGAATAAGTGTTGATACGATAAGAAGGATTGATAAAAGCATAACGATAGTTTTTACTTTATCAAATCCTGTTTTTTGGGGAAGAGTAACAATTCCGGCTTTTGCGTCGCCTTCAACATCCTGCATATCTTTAATTATTTCACGGATTAAGTTTATCATAAAAGCAAAGAGTGCGGGGATTATTGCATTTGTAAAATTGTTCACGGCAATACCGCCGTATATGAATGCGAGTCCGGTTAAAAATGCAACGGTTAAATTTCCGATAAAAGGAATTCGTTTTAAGCGGTACGAATAAAGAAAAAGTAAAACCGAAGTAACAATAACTATAATCAACGCTTCCGAATTTACATAAGCTGAAATAAACAATGCAGAAGCTATTAACAGTGCATATTCAACTATTGCTTCGGATGATTTCAACTTTCCGGAAGGCAGTGGTCTTTCGGGATGATTAATCTTATCGGCGTTTATATCAATTACATCATTAATTACATTTCCTGCGGCTGCGGTTAGCCCGGCGGAAATTCCTGCAAGAATAATTTTCAGCGATGAATAATCCTGCTCAACAGAAATTACCGCACCGACTATCACCACGAAGAAAGTAATAACTACGTTAAGCGGGCGCGTTAGTTGGAGTAAGGATTTGATTTTTTCAATCAATGTTAATACGAGAAATTTTTAATTGATGTTTAAGGAAAGATAATAAATTCTTTTAATATCATTTATGATTAAGAAAATGATTCGGTGCGGTCAGAGTAAGTTGTTTTTCCAAAACTTATTCATTCGAGGTTTCCGAAAAACAGGAACAGAAAAGAAAGAAGACAATCCCGTAGATGTGAAATAAAATCTAATTAATAGCAGTAATGAATTAAGCGAAACACCCTTTTTTCTTTTTTGCATCAGAAAACGCTCGTTTCAGACTTTTATTTAATTCCGTATTGTTTCTTATCTCATCCATCTCAAAATCATCAACCCAAATGTTCTGTTCAATATATTTTTTTACAGATGTTTCGATAAAATTGGATAACGGTCTGTTATCACTTTCGGCAAGCTTCTTGAATATCTTATAATTTTTATCGCTTATTCTTAATGTGATTGTTTTAGACATAATCGTTCCTTTTTGAACATAATTCCTTTATTCGTATTCGAATGTATTCAATACTATTAAAAGAATCAACATTATTTTAAAACTCATTTATAATCCCAAAATGTATTTTACCTTCGCTGAATGAATCGCCTTTGCCCAGGGCAAAACTCACACCTAAAATACCGAGACCGGTTTCCAGATTAATTCCGAGCCCGTAACCGATTTTGAACTCTTCGATTTCTGTAATTCCACGTACTTCATCGGCGTTTCTTAAAAAGTAGCCGGAATCGAAAAACAGGAATGCAAAAGTTCTGCGTGAAAGGAAGAAGCGGTATTCAAGGTTCGACC
>JAJRSV010000230.1 GCA_024278655.1 Bacteroidota bacterium
TTAAAAAAGATGATTACTGCTGTGCGATTGCATTCGGTCCGGGTTTAACGATGGAAGTCGTTCTGTTCAAGGGGGTTTGATGTTTCTGAAGCGAAGCTATCGAAAGGAAATAATGGATGATTTTTCAATCGTGGACGAGCGTATTGAAAGAGCACTTGTTGAACTTGAGTACGTTAATAAATTTCTCGGCGGTGTTAGTGCAACAAAAGCAGGGATGAAATTTTTGCTTAATGGAAAAGCTCAGGATGAAATTACAGTGCTGGATATTGGCGCGGGCGCATCGGATATGTTTAAACATTTATCGGACACATTTCCGTCGTTAAAAGTATTTTCAATCGACAGGAACAAAGGAATCTGCAGAGTAATCAAAAGGAACAATAATGCTCTACCTGTGTTTGGCGATGCAGTTAAGCTTCCTTTTAAAGATGAATCATTTTCAGTTGTTCACGCTTCACTTTTTTTGCATCATTTTAATGGAGAAGAAATTAAAGATATTATCAGTGCTGCGCTTTCCGTATCAAAGGATGGAGTTGTAATTAACGATTTAAGGCGTTCGGTGTTTGCGTTGCTGGCAATAAAGATTTTAACCGCACTTTTTTCGAAAAGCAAAATGGTAAAAAACGATGCACCGCTTTCGGTTCGGAAAGGTTTCATTAAATCGGAACTGAAAAACATTATGAATGAATTAAACATTAAGGATTATAATATTAAACGTAAGTGGGCACACCGCTGGTTGATTGTTATTCCCAAAGAAAAAAATGAGCAGTGAAACTAATCACGAAATAGCCGTAATCGGCGCCGGACCGGCAGGTTCGATGGTATCGGCTTATCTATCGGCGGCAGGATTTGATACTTGCGTAATCGAAAAGAGAAAATTTCCGAGAGAAGTTTTGTGCGGTGAGTTTCTTTCCAATGAAGTTATTGCAGCTTTGAAAGAAATAAATCTTTTCGAAAAATTTCTTTCATATAATCCGAATAAGATATCTGAATTCACATTAGTGAATAAGAGAAATAACAAATTGTACTCATCTTTGGACTTCGATGCATTCGCAATGAAACGTTCGGTGTTCGACTCACTTTTGCTCGAATATTCTGCGGGGACAGGAACAAAACTATATCAACCGGCTGAAGTGATTTCATTGGAGAAAGATAACAACAAGTTTGTTCTTAAAATAAAGTCGAACAGGAATGAAGAAACAATTATAAAAGTTGATTTTGTAATAGCCGCTTACGGAAGAAAAAATATCCTGGATAAAAAACTCAACCGGAGTTTTGTTAATGCTGCTTCCGGATTTAACGGAGTTAAATTTCATGTTCCTAATTCTATGCTGAACGAACTAACAGAAGAAGAAATAAGGATATACCTTGGAAATGATATCTATTGCGGAGTAAACCAGGTGAGTGAAGAAGAAACCACATTATGTTTTTTGGAAAAAAGAAATGGTGAAGACCTTTCACCCCGCGAAAGATTGGAAAAGTTATTAAGTCAAAACGAAATGTTCGGTAATCTGTTTAAGAGTGAATTTAAAAACATGATTTACCGCTTGCCTGTTTACGGTACCGGAAATATTTATTTCGGCAAAAGGAATGTTGTTGAAAACGGTGTGTTTATGATTGGCGATGCAGCGGGTATAATCGCTCCGCTTTCGGGTGACGGCATTGGTATGGCAATTCAATCGGCAAAACTTCTGTCTTCAATTATTATTGATTATAAGGCGGGAAAGATAAATCTTAAAACTTTAAGTGAAATATATGAGCGTGAATGGAACCGGCTTTTTTCAAAAAGAATAAAAACAGCGCTATCTGTTCAGAAAATTTTTCTCAATAAATTTTACGAACCGGTTGGTTTATACATAGCTAAAACTTTTCCGTTTGTAATGCATCAAATTATCAGGTCAACGAGGGGTACATAATTTGTATCCAAATACTTTGCTAATATGGTTATATTTGGATGTTAAAAAAATTACGGTTCAGATGAAATGGAACTGACATTGAGTAACATAGATAAATTCATAGTGGTAGGCGACAGGGTTTTGGTAAGACCGCAGGAAGAATCGAATAAGACATCCAGCGGTTTGTATCTGCCTGCAGGCGTTAAGGAAAAAGAAAAGGTGCAAAGCGGGTACGTAATAAAAGTTGGACCCGGCTATGCAACATCTACTCCCGATGAAGATGAACCGTGGAAAGAACCGGCAGACCAGGTAAAGTACATACCGCTGCAGGCAAAAGAAGGAGACCTTGCAATCTTCCTGCGGAAAGAAGCAGTTGAAATTGAATTCGACCGTGAAAAGTTTTTAATCGTTCCTCAGTCGGCTATTCTGCTTCTTATCCGCGAAGATGATTACAACGTTTAGAATAGCAACAGCCATAAATCTGTCCGCATAAAAAATCAGGTTGGAAATTTTTTTCCAGCCGCCGCAACAAAATATTACTTTTACCTGCTTTTACCTGATAGCAAGCATTATAATTGCAGATAACACCGAAAGAGAGATTATGGCTTTAATAAAGCTGTGAAAGGGGAAAGGTTTTGCTTCCACACGTCCGGCAAATTTTGCCAGATCGTAATCGACCGATTTTTGGTTTGCACTTAAATTGCTCATACTCAACTCCACAGATTTTATTTAGTAAATATCGCAACCCTCCCATAATCCATTGTAATATAATAAGTTAGTGCCGTCAGTTTGCTAATAGTGACTTTTAGCACCCGGCGCCGGCGGTTATTCTAACCAGGAGACTATTTCGAATCCGCCGGTACCGGGAAACATAGGAGGTGAAGCCACCATCAGCCGATCATCGTAACGGTACCGTTTTGAAAAACCGGATTGTATTCCGCTCCATCCGAATGTGCCGACTGCTCTCCGGGTATGCTGAATTATTCCGCCGAGAAGATTAATGTTACCGCTTACGGGTCTGTATTTGTAATTCTCCGCACCGAACCCGCCGGTCTCGGCATAGATTGATGCATGAATATTAATATCGTTATGATTGGGTGGATTATCGGTAATGTAAACATCGTTCTTCGCTATAATCCCAAAAAGATCGGTTGAGTTCGGATTTTGTCTCGGATCGTTTTCAAAAACAATATCGTCGTCAAGATAAATTGTTCCTTTTCCGTTTGAACCGGATGCGGCAACCGAGTACTGTCCCTTTACCACACCCTTCAATCTGACCACAGAATTTTTTGCAAAGATTAATCCGTTGGGTGCAATACTCGGAAGATACACCGTTGAATCCGGATCGTTATAATGAAACCTGAACTTTAAACTATCGTGATCAAATGTTAAATAAACGGTGTCTTTATTTTCTATTTTCCATCCGTTGTCAGCGGCAGGAGCTTCGAGCTGTTCAACTGCATTTGTAGGAAGCGGAAGGTCAACACCTTTCTCGAAGCCGCCGAAAAAGCGGGGCTTGTCTTTTCTTTTATTCGTATAATAAATTAACCGGCGCTTTGTAGTTGCTTTGCCGTAAAAAACAGGATGCCTGTAAACTCTCATATAATCCTGTGTATGAAACGGACCCCAAACGGTATCGTTTCCGGTCCACCAAATGTTACCGCCTTCGTAAACTGAGTAGTACGCAAACTTCGAAAACTTGCTTGGCGATAAAGTAACCTTTACTGTACTCTGGTAGCCGTTATATTCACCCTTTGCAATAATTTGCCGGGTGTTTTGATACGGGTCGATTATATTTACATCAACATTCAATGTTCCTCCCTGGTACGGAAGATTTGAAAAACCGGCTGTCCAGGTCGGATCCAGATAAATTTCGTTAGCAGCAAGGTTAGCACCGCTTACTGCAATATTATGTGCAACTGTTTCGTCGTAATAATTTATATAATTATCAATGGCACGGGTTGACATAAACCCGAAATTTTTTGCCATAATTAGAAACAGGAGACTGAATCCTGCAACTACAAATAATGATGCTTTACCACTCATTTTTATTTCCTACCTGTTTCTTAAATTTCTTGCAACTAATCTTATCTGCTGCCAGTAAGCACTCGAATATTGTTCGTTATACGCAGCAACGTTTTCAACCGTTACGTTTATCTCTATACTCGATATTTCACCCGGGTTGTCAATCGGCAAATACACCGTATCGCCGAGCGCATCGTAATAGACAAGAAAAAATTGTGTAATGCCGAGGTTCGAAGCTCTCGGCTGCTCATTGTTAACAACCCTGTAAAGCAACCGGTCTCTGGGGTTTTCTGTTTCTGCAAGCTCCGAAGTTGGACCGAGATAATATTTTATCGTATCGATATTGCCGTCCGATTCGATATCGGTTAAAAAACTTATGCTCGAACTGTCGGCGGCTATAATAGCTTTCGACGGATCGGGCAGCTTGTTCCAGTCGGCGCAGTACCCAATCTTCCTGAAATCGTGTTCGATTATTTGCGCAACGGTTGCAAGGTTTTGCTGAAGCGCAAGCTCACCGCTGCTGTTGTAAGTTTTTTCGGTTGCCGAATCGCTCAGGCGCCAGGCAATCGACATTAAAATGCCGCCTATTATAATTGAACCGAGTATGTCTAAAATCGTACTGAATCCCATTTGTTATTCCTTACCTAAAATGCCAGTAACTGTAGATTGATGAAATCCTTATCGTGTCGGTCATCGAAGGGCTTGTAACCGTAACGGTAATTTTTTTATGCCAGGTTTTTTGAGAAGAAATACCGTCGGGGTTATTTGGCTGAACGTAGCATACCTGGCAAGCTATCGTAAACTCAGCCGAAGGAAGACCGGAGACCTGTTTTATGTATCCGTTGTAATCGTCAAAGTCATTATAAGCATCGGGGGTTTCTCCCCAGCCGGGACCAAGACTGCCGGGGGCGGTTAAAGAGTTTAAATCCGTAACCGCGTCATCCACCGATGCTAAATCGAATGCTTTCTTGTTTGCTTCTTCAATCATTGAAGTAGCAAGCGATATAGCAAGCACTCCGAGTTTTGAATCTTGCAATACACTGTCGGTTTGCAGAATGTTGTTGTTAACGCGTAATACATTCAGGGAAAGAATGAGTAGTGCGCCGATACTGAAAAGCGATTGTCCTGTATTCATTTGAATATCTTATAATTTGTTTAAAAGATAATTTTTTGTCTCTCATTTACGCTTTTCGGTAATGCAAAAGGTATGCTAAAATTTACAGGAATAAAAAGAATGTGTTAACGGGCGAAAAGGATATACGGAACGGGGAGGTAATAAAAATTCGAATTTATGAATGACAGTTCAGACGCCCCGATTGTCTGAAACCGTCATTCTTGTCTGCGTTTATCTCTTATTTTTTTCAGTCTTCTTTGAAGGGTTCTTTCACTTATTCCGAGCACGGGTGCCGCCTTTTGAACGCTGTTTCCCATACGGTTCATAACGTACATAATGTGTTCTTCCATTGCCTCTTCCAAAGTGGTAAGCTTGCCTGTTTCAATTGCTCTTACTTCTTCTTCCTTTGTAATTCTCGGTATGTCAATCGATTCGATATATAAGCTGTTGGATGCTTTGGCAACTGCGTTAAGTATTATGTTCTCCAACTCTCTTATGTTTCCCGGAAAGTCATACGTGCGAAGGTCGTGGATAACCTGTTCGGAAAATCCCTGGATGTTTCTATCGTAAGTTTTGTTACCGATTTCTAAAAAGTAATCTGCAAGAATCAGAACATCATCACCGCGTTTTCTTAAAGGAGGCAGGTGGATGAATCCCCGGTTTAAACGGTAGTACAAGTCGGCTCTGAACTCTTTGTTTTTTACCGCTTCCAAAAGGTCACGGTTTGTAGCCGATATAATTCTAATATCGAGTTTAATCGGTTTCGGATCGCCGATGCGTGAAATTTCGTTGTACTGGATTGTCCTTAACAATTTGCCCTGAAGTTCAAGAGGTAATTCACCTATCTCATCTAAAAATATAGTTCCTCCGTTGGCAGCTTCAAAGTAACCGATTTTATCTTCGCCGGCACCCGTAAAGGTTCCTTTCTTGTGTCCGAATAATTCGCTTTCGAATAAAGTAGGCGAGATGGATGCAAGGTTTACGGCTACAAACGGTCCGTTGCGCCTTGGTGACAGGTCGTGAATTTTCCTGGCTATCAAATCTTTTCCGGTTCCGGTTTCTCCCGATATTAAAACGGTTTCGTTAGTGGGTGCAAAAATCTCCACCAGTTCAAACACTTTGAACATTAAAGGAGAGTCGGTTATAATATCTGAAAATATTTTTCTTTCGGGTTCTTTTTCGGTTAAAGCTTTTCTTAAAGAGTCGCGTTCGGTAAGGAGTAATTTTGTTCCCAATGCCCGTTTGATTGTAAGGAACAGCCGTTCGGTATCGGGCGGTTTTGTAATAAACTCGTAGGCACCTAACTTAATTGCTTTCAGTGCTATTTCAACTTCGTTTACAGCAGTTACAACAATTACCGGAATGGTGGGGAACTGAGCGTATATTTGTTCCAGGAGGTCAAGCCCGTTCATCTGGGGCATGTAAATATCCAGCAATATTATGTCTACCTCTTCCCTTTGCAGAAAAGGCATTACGTTAAGCGGGTTGCTTTCGGTTATAACATTCTGATAACCCTCCTGCTCAAGTATTCCCTTAATTACTTCAAGGTATTGTTTTTCATCATCAACAATTAAAATTTTATTACCGTACATTAGTTACCGCCTTTTATTAAAATCCGAACCGGAAAATATATATTTTTTTACAAAGATTTATAACTGTTTCTATTGAATTGACAGTGCCTTGAATATCATATACAGTTATAATGCCAAAAAAATGTGGACTAATTTTATTATTTTTGCATTAACTTAATCTAATATTAATTAAAGCTGAAGGATGTAAATTATGACAGCGAATTTTGATATGATCCGGAATGTTTATGAAAACTACAAACAAAAATTAGAAGCAGCCCGAAAGATTTTAAACCGCCCAATGACCTATGCCGAAAAAGTGCTTTACACTCACCTGTGGAA
>JAJRSV010000231.1 GCA_024278655.1 Bacteroidota bacterium
AAGGTTCACACACGCTTTCCTCCGGAACCGAACGGCTACCTGCACATCGGGCATGCAAAATCGATATGCTTAAACTTCGGGCTTGCGGAAGAATACAACGGACTTTGCAATCTTCGCTTTGATGATACAAATCCAACGAAGGAAGAAGAAGAATATGTTCAATCGATTAAGGAAGATATAAAGTGGCTCGGCTTCGATTGGGAAGACAGGGAATATTACGCATCCGATTATTTCGATACACTTTACGAATATGCAGTTAAGCTTATTAAAAAAGGTAAAGCTTATGTCGATTCGTTAAGCTCCGAAGAGATACGTAAATACAGAGGAACGCCGACGGAACCGGGCAAAGAAAGTCCCTACCGCAACCGCTCCGTTGAAGAAAATCTTGAGTTGTTTGAAAAAATGAAGAACGGTGAATTCAAAGACGGTGAATGTGTTTTACGTGCAAAGATAGATATGGCTTCGCCCAATATGAATATGCGCGACCCGGTTATGTACCGGATACGTCACGAATCGCATCACCGCACCGGCGATAAATGGTGCATCTATCCTATGTACGATTGGGCACACGGTCAGTCCGATTCGATTGAAGGTATCACGCATTCGATTTGCACACTCGAGTTCGAGAACCACCGCCCGCTGTATGATTGGTTTATCGAGCAGCTTGAAATCCATCACCCGCAGCAGATTGAATTTGCGAGACTGAACTTAAGCTACACGATAATGAGCAAACGCAAACTGCTTGAGTTGGTCGAAGGCGGTTACGTTAGCGGCTGGGACGACCCGAGAATGCCAACGATATCGGGAATGCGAAGAAGAGGTTACACGCCGGAAGCAATCCGTCACTTCTCGGAAAGAGTAGGTGTTGCTAAACGCGATAACGTAATAGACCTAGCTTTGTTAGAGCACAGCGTAAGAGAAGATTTAAATAAACGGGCACCGCGGGTAATGGCAGTGCTCAAACCGTTAAAGCTTGTAATTACCAACTATCCTGATGATACGGTTGAAGAGTTGGAAGCAATAAATAATCCGGAAGACGCTTCGATGGGAACAAGAAAAGTTCCTTTCAGCAAAGTGTTGTATATAGAGCAGGATGATTTTAAAGAAGATCCGCCGAGAAAATTTTTCCGTCTTGCACCGGGCAGAGAAGTACGACTAAGATATGCTTACATAATAAAATGTGAAGAAGTAGTTAAAGACCCGGAGACAGGTGAAATAAAAGAAGTACGCTGCACATACGACCCTGAAACAAAAAGCGGTTCGGGAAAAAGCGATAAGAAAGTTAAAGGAACAATCCACTGGGTTTCGGCAGAGCATGCATTTAACGCAACGGTAAGGTTATACGACAGGTTATTCAGCGTACCGGATCCCTCGGGTGATAAAGAAAAAGATTTTAAAGAATTTTTGAATCCCCATTCGCTTGAAATTCTTGAAGACTGTAAACTTGAGCCCGGTTTAAAGAATGCAAAAGCCGGGGAAAGATTTCAGTTCGAACGGCTCGGATATTTTTGTGTTGATATAAAAGATTCGCAGGAAGGCGCACCCGTATTTAACAGGATAGTTCCCCTGCGCGATACGTGGGCTAAAATTGCAAAGGCACAAACGCAAAAAGGTAAACGGTAAAAATTTGTTAAGCTTGTACCTTTAAGTATTCGGGACCTATTGTTTTATAGATGCGCATTAGCTGCAACAGATGAAGGACTCCGTTCCTGTCAGCATCGTTTCTTATATGCTTAACCGTTCTGAAGTGCTTTACCTCACCGATGCAATTACCCGAATCGTCAGTTGCTTTAAAAGCAATCTTTCCTTCATCGTCAATTTCGTAATGCCCCTCAATTCCTATAAAAGTTCGTACCATTTATGTATTACTCCTTTTATTTATACCAATAAACTTTCGTCAAAATTCGGATCTTCGAATTTCGAGATATCGATATCTTCTATGTGATACTCCTCCAGCAGTTCGTTTATCTCGTTTTCATGTTCTATAATCGATTCATCTTTATCCGATAGTGCATTCCGGTATGAATCTTCCAAAAACATTTCCTCGAGTTTGTTTTTCTTCTGCTTCTTTCTCATAACGCCTCCTATAGTAAATATGACTTAGAAAGCTTCTGTTTCTCAAACGTTGTGCCAGTAAAACAAAATGTCCGAATAGATAACAATTCAAACAAAATTAAGCATAAGTTATTTTAATAAAAGAAGTTATAAGTGCACTAAAAAAATCATCTGCCCAATAATGAAACATAAATTCGGAAATTAAGTCTGATTTTACACCTGATTTTTACTAATAATTACTTGAGTTCGGAGGATATTGATTAGGGTAGATAAGTTTGTTAACTTTGCGCTTGTCAAAAAGAAAAACTAATGCCGAAGTGGCGGAATTGGTAGACGCGCCAGACTCAAAATCTGGTCTGGGTTACTCCAGGTGCCGGTTCGAGTCCGGCCTTCGGTACAAAAAAGCCCCTCTCCTTTTACAAGGAGAGGGGTTTGGGGTGAGGTTAATCTTAATCATATCCGTCTTCTAACAATCAGTTAGCCTGCTTCAACCTGGTTAAATATCATATAATTTTCTGATGCAGCCATTCAGTTTCAAATATTTAAAGTATATCTTTCTCTTAAATCGTTATGCCACGAAGCCGGGATTTTCTTATCGTGTTGAAGTCTTCCGACAACTATACCCGGATGAATATTAATTTTTTTTGCGAACCGTAATATTTCGTTTTTATAAAACTTGCCTTGTTTAACAAACAACTCATAAGCGTCCGGTGGTATCAAATTGACTGATGCAAACTTATTAGCTTCATCCTCAAGTTTCCGTACTACAAAATTAATTTCCTCGCTTTCGATAAAAACCTGCTGTTTACCATGAAGTAATATGTGCCCGAGTTCGTGTAATAAGCTGAACCAAAACATGTCTGCCCATTTTCCTCTAATGGATAGCATTAATACTGCTTTAATTTTATTCAACCAAAACGAAGCACCGTGTGCACAGGTTTTAGGTAAGTGCGGTACAATAATTAAAGCCACACCTGCATCCGAAAATTTCTTTGCCAATTCCTTTTGAAATTTTTCCGGAGAAGCCGTTGTCATTATTCTTATATCCGTAATTAAACTGTAAAGCTTCTTAGCATTAAAAGGTTTGGTTACGATTTTATAAGCTTCCGTTTCTCCTATTCGCAGCCAGGAAATAAGAGCTTCCGGCGTAACTTTATGATGCCTGCTTATATTTTGTTTAAATAACGGTTTGTAACGTTTTATATTATCCAGATTAGTAAGCGAAGTGACAGCTAAAAACTTATGGAGTTCATCCACCTTATCTGTTGGTTTCGTTTTCGGTTTTACATAACCCAATTTAGCAAGTTCATTGTAACAAAATTTTG
>JAJRSV010000016.1 GCA_024278655.1 Bacteroidota bacterium
GGGCAGGGAATTACCCGGATTGAAAAAAGCTATATTCGGATGGTCTGTTAATCTTGCAAATCATTTTCATCCCAAAGGTGATAACAGTGCGTTTTATAATGCACGACTTGCAGTTGCGCGTAAGTTAGTCTTTTCGAAATGGAAAGAAGCACTCGGCGGAAATATAATCGGAATAATGAGCGGTGCGGCTGCTCTTCAACCGCGGCTCGGAAGAATTTTTATGGGTGCCGGCGTTCCGATTATCGAAGCTTACGGCTTAACGGAAACATCACCCGGATTGACGAGCAACAGGTTCGAAAAAGGCGAATACTATATCGGCACAGTCGGTCCGCCGCTGCCCGATGTTCAGATTAAACTTGCGGACGACGGAGAAATTCTTGCCAAAGGTCCGAATGTTACCAAGGGTTATTACAAGCGTCCCGATTTTACCAAAGAAGCTATCGATGAGGATGGCTGGTTCCACACCGGCGATGTTGGTGAATGGGTTGAAGGAAAGTTTTTGAAGATAACCGACAGGGTAAAAGAAATTTTCAAACTATCGGGTGGAAAGTTTGTTGCTCCTGCACCGATTGAAAATAAGATGAAGGAATCTCTTTTCATCGAGCAGATAATGGTAATAGGCGAGAACCGGAAGTTTACCGCCGCTATTATCATTCCCGCTTTCGATTTCATAAAAGAGTGGGCGAAAAGAAAAGGACTGAACCTGAACACAAAAGAAGATATAGTTAACTCGGTTGAAGTTAAAGAAAGAATATGGCAGGATATTCAAAGGTTAAATCGTAAGTTCGGCAAAATTCAGCAGATAAAGAAGTTTGCTTTAATTACCGATGAATGGTCGGTAGATACAAACGAACTAACACCCACGTTAAAACTCAAGCGAAGAGTTATACGTGAAAAATACAAAGACCTGTACGAAAAAATTTACGCTGATGAGGAGACAAAGCATTATTTATAATTAACATTTTTTAATCAGGGAGAAATTAACTAATAATAAAAAGCAGAATAAACCATGAAAAGAATTATTAAAGAAGTTGCAGTTTTAGGTTCGGGGGTCATGGGTTCGCGTATTGCGGCTCACTTTGCAAACATCGGGTGCAAGGTTTACTTACTTGATATCGTACCCAAAGAACTCACCGGAGACGAAAAGAAAAAAGGATTAACACTCAACGACAAAGCAGTCCGCAACAGGATTGTGAATGACAATCTTAAAAATGTACTTAAGGCAAAACCGGCTGCTTTGTATCACAAATCCTTTGCTTCCAGGATTGTTACCGGAAACTTTGATGACAACATGGACTGGCTCGGTAAAGCCGACTGGGTTATCGAAGCGGTAATCGAAAATCTTGATATAAAGAAAAAGGTTTTCGAAAATGTTGAAAAGTTCCGTAAGCAGGGCACGCTGGTAACAACAAACACTTCGGGCATTCCGGTTCATTTAATGATTGAAGGAAGAAGCGAAGATTTCCGGAAGCATTTTTGCGGTGTTCACTTTTTCAATCCGCCCCGCTATTTACAGTTAATGGAAATAATACCCACGCCTCAAACCGATCAAAGCGTTATCGACTTTTTAATGTACTACGGCGATCTGTTCCTCGGCAAAACACCTGTGCTGTGTAAAGATACTCCGGCATTCATTGCAAACCGGATAGGTGTGTTCAGCATTATGGCTGTGTTCAAGCTGATGAGCGATATGAAGATGAAGGTTAAAGAAGTCGATACACTTACCGGACCGTTAACGGGCAGACCGAAGTCGGCAACGTTCCGCACTGCTGATGTTGTGGGTATTGATACGCTTGTTAAAGTAGCATCGAATGTTTATAAGGATTGTCCCGATGATGAAGCAAGGGAGATATTTAAAATCCCGCCTTATGTAGAAAAGCTTGTTGAAAAGAACTGGCTCGGCGATAAAACGGGACAGGGATTTTACAAAAAGACGAAGGACGAGAAGGGTAAAAAGGTTATACTCGAACTGAATGTGGAAACACTCGAATATCAGCCATCCGAAAAACCGAAGTTTGCTTCGGTTACCGCTGCAAAAGCTATTGACGATCTTAAAGGAAGATTGAAATCGCTTCACGCAGCAAAAGATAAGGCAGGCGAGTTTCTGCGCAAGCTTTCGTTTATGGTGTTTCAGTATTCATCGAACCGCATTCCCGAAATAGCGGATGAGATTTACAAGATAGACGATGCTATGCGTGCAGGATTCGGATGGGAACTCGGTCCTTTCGAGCAGTGGGATGTCCTCGGCGTTGAAAAGACCGTTAAAGAAATGGAAGCCGAAAATCTTAAACCTGCACAATGGGTTTACGATATGCTTTCGAAAGGAGTCACTTCGTTCTATAAAATTGAAAACGGACGGAAACAGTATTACGATATTAAAGAGCAAGCATATAAAGAGGTTCCCGGTAAAGCCGAATTTATTATTCTCGATAATCTACGTGCAAACAAACCTGTTTGGAAAAACGCAGGTGCAACACTGCACGATATAGGCGACGGTGTGGTAAATCTTGAATTCCAGACAAAGATGAACACGATAGGAACCGAAGTGTTAGAAGCAATTTCAAAATCGATTGAGATTGCAGAGAAAGATTTTAAAGGATTGGTTATCGGAAACGACGGACAGAACTTTTCAGCCGGTGCAAACCTTGCAATGATGTTTATGCTTGCAACCGAACAGGAATATGATGAAATAGATTTCGCGGTTCGGGCGTTTCATAACACTGTTATGAAAGTCAGATATTCCGCTGTTCCGGTGGTAGTTGCACCGCACGGATTAACGCTCGGCGGCGGATGCGAGATTTGTTTGCACTCCGATAAAGTAATGGCAGGCGCCGAAACTTATATCGGTTTGGTTGAAGTTGGTGTAGGAATTATTCCTGCAGGCGGCGGTTCGAAAGAGATGACGCTTCGTGCATCCGACAACTATTTTGAAGGTGCAATCGAGTTTCCCGAACTGCAGAGAAGATTTCTTGCAATTGCACAGGCACAGGTTGCTACCTCTGCATTGGAAGCTTACGATTTGGGAATATTCAGGAAAGGTAACGATGAGTACGTTGTTAATCCTAACCGTGTTATTTCAGAAGCCAAGAAAGCGGTAATTGAATTAGCAGATCGCGGTTACACTCAACCGCAGCCGAGAGAAGACATAAAAGTTCTCGGTCGCGGCGGACTGGCAACGCTGTTGGTCGGTGCTTATTCTTTCTTCAATGCACGATACATAAGTGAGCACGACAAGAAGATAGCGGAGAAACTCGCGTATGTAATGTGCGGCGGCGATTTAACCGCACAAACATTGGTTTCGGAACAATACCTGTTGGATTTGGA
>JAJRSV010000001.1 GCA_024278655.1 Bacteroidota bacterium
AGGGCTTCGACGGTTTTATGCCTTATCTCCGTCTCGATGCAAAATCGCAGGTTACAATTGAATACGATGATGATAAAAAACCTATACGTGTAGATGCAGTTGTAATTTCTACTCAGCACGATCCGGATGCAACGCAGGATCAGATAAAAAATGATGTAATTGAAAAAGTTATTAAAGAAGTAATACCGGCTGAGTTACTCGATGATAAAACAAAATACTTTGTGAACCCGACCGGCAGATTCGAAATCGGCGGTCCTCACGGAGACAGCGGCTTAACCGGAAGAAAAATAATTGTAGATACTTACGGCGGTTGGGCACCTCATGGCGGAGGAGCTTTTTCGGGAAAAGATCCGTCCAAAGTCGATCGTAGTGCTACTTATGCTGCACGCCATATTGCAAAAAATGTTGTGGCTGCAGGTTTGGCAAAAGAATGTTTGGTTCAGGTATCTTACGCTATTGGTATTGAAGATCCGATTTCAATTTATATCGATACCAAAGGCACGGGCATAATCCCCGATTCGGAAATTTCGAAAATGATAAATAAAGAAGTTGATTTAACTCCTAAAGGCATAATCGAAAGATTGAATTTAAGAAGACCTATCTATCAAAAAACTTCTGCGTATGGTCATTTCGGTAGAGAAGAAGAAGATTTTACGTGGGAAAAATTGGATTTGGTTGAAATATTTAAAAAATACGCTTAAGTTTTAAAAAAAGTCAGAGGAAAGAAAATGAGCGAAACAACAAATAAAGTTGAAGTAATACCGTATAAAGTTAAAGATATATCGTTAGCAGACTGGGGCAGGAAAGAAATTAAACTTGCCGAAGCCGAAATGCCCGGTTTGATGTCGTTAAGAGAGGAATATAAAGGTAAGTACCCTCTTAAAGGAGCAAGAATTGCCGGATGTCTTCATATGACTATTCAAACCGCTGTGCTGATTGAAACACTTCGTGAACTCGGCGCCGAAGTAAAATGGTCGAGCTGTAACATCTTTTCAACACAGGACCACGCTGCAGCAGCAATTGCAAAAGCCGGCGTACCTGTTTACGCCTGGAAAGGCGAAACCCTCGAAGAGTATGATTGGTGTATTCAGCAAACACTCTTCTTTGGTGAAGATAAAAAACCGCTTAATATGATTTTGGATGACGGCGGCGATTTAACAAACATGGTGCTCGATCAATATCCGGAACTGGTTCCGAACATAAGAGGCATCTCAGAAGAAACCACCACGGGTGTTCATCGTTTATACGAAAGAGAAAAGAACGGAACGCTTCCTGTTCCTGCATTCAATGTTAACGACTCCGTAACAAAATCAAAGTTCGATAATAAATACGGATGCCGTGAATCACTGGTAGATGCAATACGCAGAGCTACCGATTTAATGTTGGCAGGAAAGGTTGCTGTTGTAGCAGGTTACGGCGATGTTGGTAAAGGTTCAGCACAATCATTAAGAAGCGCAGGTGTGAGGGTTATCGTTACTGAGATCGATCCTATATGTGCACTTCAGGCAGCTATGGACGGATATGAAGTTAAAACAATGGAACACGCTGCACCGAGAGCGGATATTATTGTAACTGCAACCGGCAACAAAGATATTGTTACCGGAAAAATATTCAAACTGCTGAAAGATAAAACGGTTGTTTGTAACATCGGACACTTTGACGATGAAATTGATATGGCTTGGTTGAACGAGAACTACGGTGATACAAAAGAAACCATCAAACCTCAGGTTGATAAATATACTATCGACGGGAAAGATATAATTGTACTGGCTGAAGGTAGATTAGTAAACTTAGGTTGTGCAATGGGTCATCCTTCATTTGTTATGTCAAACTCATTTACTAATCAGGTTCTTGCGCAGATTGAGTTGTGGAATAACCGCGAAAAGTATGAGAACAAAGTTTACACACTTCCGAAACACCTCGATGAAAAAGTTGCAAGACTTCATCTTCCGAAGTTGGGAGTTGAGTTGGAAACCTTAACCGAAGACCAGGCAAAGTATATCGGTGTTCCGGTGGAAGGTCCTTACAAACCCGATTATTACAGATATTAATCTTCAAAGCGGGGACATCGTTATGATGTCCCCCATTTTAACCCCCTGTTTATTTTCTCTTTTAGAACCGAGACTGCCTGGATATATTACTATGTTTAACAGTGGCAAAAAAACAGTGAGTTTCCCGGTAAGATAATCCCGGATAAACCGGTTCTGTTCAGAGTTTCCAAATTCATAATTATTATGTTTAACTCTTGGGAAAATTATACCTGTAATTATGCCCCGTTCCTTATGTTTTTTATTAAAGCCAAGTAATTTTTAATTGAATTTCAAAAGAAGACTCTTTTACTCCTATATGATAATTGGAGTGATTTTTGAATATAAACTTATTTTTAAAGTAAAGTTAAAAACCAAGTCTGGATGCAATATGAAACACTATATTTATACAATATTAACAATTCTCTTTGCGTTTTCAAGCACTACTGTTTTTGCGCAAACTCAAATAATAATAAATGAATTGTCTCAGGGACCTGAATATGATTGGGAATGGATTGAATACTTAGTAACTGCGGATAACACCGATATCAGGGGTGTTTATTTAGATGATGATGACGCAATTCATGGAACTCTTGGTAGCGCTCCGTTAGTCCAGTTGAGAAAAGATTTACCTGCATTCGAAAATGTTAGTAAAGGTTCCATTATTGTAATATATAAATCGCCCGATGG
>JAJRSV010000232.1 GCA_024278655.1 Bacteroidota bacterium
ATAGAAGGTATTGCCGCTGCAAGCACTTTCCTTCGATACCTTCGGCATCGTTTTCATCATTTCGATTTGTTTTTGTTATAAACATTAGACTGCTTCGCAGTCGTAACGAAACCTGCAACCCTGCCAATCACGGATCGTATCATGACGGTTGCCGGAAAATCATTAAAATATAGTGCAAGCAGAGACGCTTGCTTACGCATACAATCCGTACATTATCTTTTTAGATTTCAGAATGTTGATCATCATAAATCAATCACTGAATATTTAACGAAAGACACCGAAGGTGTCAAAGGTTTGTAAAAAAATAAACATACGAACAAACAACAACTACGATGTAGTTGAAAGTATTGCCGCTTCAAGCACTATCCTTCGATACCTTCGGCATCGTTTTCATCATTTCGTTTTTTTTGTTACAAACATTGGACTGCTTCGCAGTCCTATCAATTCCTGCAACTTGGTTACAGAATTTGCATAAATGAACTTAATTTATTAGTTTGATATACGACTATTTTAGTCCTATTTAATATGTTAAAATTATCGAAAAAAACAGAATACGCGTTTATGGCAGCCAGATACCTGGCGTTGAATAACTCCGGGCATTACTCAACCGCCAAGGAGATAGCAGAGAACTACGACATTTCACATCAATTGGTTGCAAAAGTTTTGCAAGTACTCAAAAAAAATAACATTGCCGCATCGTTCCAGGGTGTTAAAGGCGGTTATGTGCTAAATAAGAAACCCGATGAAATTACTCTATATGATATTATTATTGCTGTAGAAGAAAAATATAAACTTACTAATTGTATGCACGATGAACCGACGGAAGAAAGCTGCTCTCACATTGAGGGCTGCAGAATCAGGGATCCGTTAGCCGGCATTCAGAAAAAGATTGATAACGTTTTTATAAATACATCATTGAAGCAGATATTATGATGAAACTACCAGTGTATTTGGATAACCAGGCAACAACTCCGGTTGATCCGGAAGTGTTTGAAGCGATGAAACCGTACTTAACCGAACGCTTCGGGAATGCAGCAAGCAAAGCTCATAAGTACGGATGGGAAGCCGAAAGCGCTGTAAAGTTTTCCAGGCAGACCGTTGCTGAATTTATCGGTGCGGATCCGAAAGAAATTATCTTTACAAGCGGAGCTACAGAATCAATAAATCTTGCTCACTTCGGTGTTGCAAATGTTTACGGTTCAAAAGGTAAACATATCATCTCTTCCTTTACAGAGCACAGCGCTTCATACGATTCACTTAAAGCTTTGGAGCAGAAAGGATTTGAAGTAACTTTCCTTCCTGTTAACGAAGAAGGAATTGTTAAACCTGACCTGGTTAAAGATGCAATAAGAGATGACACTATTCTTGTTTCAATAATGGCAGTGAACAACGAAATAGGAACAATTAACGATATAAAAAAAATCGGAGAGATTTGCAGCGAAGCAAACATAATATTTCATACCGATGCAACTCAGGCAATCGGTAAAATTCCTTTTAACGTTATTGAACTGAATGTTCATCTTGCTTCTTTTACAGCACATAAAATATACGGACCTAAAGGTGTGGGCGCATTGTATTTAAGAAGAAAGAATCCGCGCATTAAAATCACTCCCCTCTTTTACGGCGGCGGTCACGAAGACGGTTTTCGTTCAGGCACTTTGAATGTTCCCGGTATAGCAGGATTTGGAAAAGCAATCGAAATTCTGAAAGACAAAATGGAGTCCGAAAAGGAAAGAATTAAATCTCTTCGCGATAAACTTTACAAAGGCATTGTGGCTAATCTTGATGCAGTAACCGTAAACGGTTCGTTAGAGAAAAGAGTTGCCAACAATCTGAACATCTGTTTCAAAGGAGTTAAATCCGAATCGCTGCTAATGGAGTTACGAAACGATGTTGCCGCTTCGAGCGGTGCGGCTTGTTCTTCGGCTTCGCTTAAACCGAGCCGTGTGCTTAAAGCATTACGACTGGATGACGAATGCACGAACTCATCAATCCGTTTCAGCATCGGAAGATTCAACACAGAAGAAGAAATAAATTTCGCAATAAATAAAATTGTAGATGCAGTAAATAAATTGAGGGTTCTGTCCCCTGCTTCACAAATTAATCATGAAAAAACTATTAATTAGAGGGAGAAAATGAAAAAGAAAGATTTCGAAAAAACTCTGGAACTATTGAAAAAAGAAGAAGAATCTTTATTAAGATTTCTGAAAGCAAAATTTCCGTTGTTTCATAATTCAAATTTTTTCTACAGGGATTTTCAGTACGGAATATTAAGCTTCCTTGAAAAGAAAGATATCACGGTTACATATAAAGATGCCGATGATTTAACAAAAGAAATGGCTGAATATTTTGAGAAGAAAGGTATTTTCACAAAGGTTAACGATATCGGGTGGAAAGTTAATTATCCCGAATTTGCCACACAGGAACCCGGCGACCCGTTTTAGTTTTGAATATCAAAAATAATTATTAGAGGATAAAATGAGTGAAGTAAAACAAGCAACCGAAATTGTTGTAACTGAAAAAGCACAAGCCGAGATAAAGAGAATCATGGCTGAAAACAAAGTGCCCGAAACTTACGGATTAAGAGTCGGTGTTAAAGGCGGCGGCTGTTCGGGTTTAACTTACACACTCGGATTCGATGCCGAACCAAACGAAGGCGACACGGTTATTCAGACGGACACAATGAAACTCTTTGTCGACGGCAAGAGTCTTTTCTATCTTTCCGGAACCGAACTCGATTTTTCAGACGGTTTAAACGGAAAAGGATTTGTGTTCAACAACCCGAATGCTGCAAAAACCTGCGGATGCGGCGAGTCGTTCGGAGTTTAATTTAAGTTTTAATCAATCAATATTTCATTAAATAAAAAGGAGAATATAATGGGAAAATTCGAATTACCGGCATTGCCGTACGATTACGATGCACTGGAACCTTACATCGATAAAATGACGATGGAGATTCATCATACAAAACATCACGGCGGCTACGTTGCAAAGCTTAACGCTGCTGTTGAAGGCACCGATATGGAAGGAAAATCGTTAGAAGAATTATTGACTAATGTTTCCAATCATCCTGTTGCTGTAAGAAACAACGGCGGCGGGCATTATAATCACTCACTTTTCTGGTCGATTATGAAGCCGAACGGCGGCGGTCAGCCCGATGGTGATTTAGCCGATGCAATTAACTCTTCTTTCGGCTCTTTCGATACATTCAAAGAAACATTTAACAATGCTGCTGCTACACGTTTCGGGTCCGGATGGGCATGGCTTCTTGTGCAGGATTCAAAGCTTGTTGTCGGTTCAACACCTAACCAGGATAATCCGATTATGGATATTTCCGATTTGAAAGGCACTCCTATTTTAGGTCTGGATGTTTGGGAACATGCATACTATCTTAAGGATCAAAACAGGAGACCGGAATACATCGAAAACTGGTTGAACGTGGTTAACTGGGAAGAAGTTGCACGTAGATTCAAAGAAGCAAAGTAAAACATTTCCAAATCATTTCAACGGGAAGCAGTCATTTAAGATTGCTTCCCTGATAATTACATCATCGTTGATTTAACTTTATTACAATAAAGGGGTAAGGTTGCGGGTTACAATTCGCAACACGTGGTTTGTTTGCAACAAAAGAATGTGATGTGTATATTTGAATATATATTACACACAGGAGAAATATAAAATGCGAACGAACATTGTGATAGACGATAATTTGATGGAGCTTGCCTTAAAGACTTCAGGATTAAAAACAAAAAGAGAAGTTGTTGAAGAAGCATTGAAGCTTTTAGTGCAGGTTAAGAAGCAAGCAAAATTAAAAGCTTTAAGAGGAAAGTTAAAGTGGCAGGGCGATATCGGTAAGATGAGAACCGACAAATGATATTTCTCGATTCCACAGTTTTAGTCGATTACTTTAACGGCACAAGCAACTGGCAGGTGGAAGCGCTGGAATCGTTTCTCGGAAAAGAATTGGTAGTAATCGGAGATTATGTATTAACAGAAGTGCTCCAGGGATTCAGGAACGATAAGGATTTTCGAAAGGCAAAAGCCGTACTCGAACTATTTCCCTGCTTAGAAGTTTGCGGAAAAGATATTGCAATAAAAAGTGCGATGAATTTCCGTTACTTACGAAAAAAAGGAGTAACGGTAAGAAAAACGATTGATACGATTATTGCTACGTTCTGCATCGAGAATAATTTTACTTTGTTACACAACGATAAAGATTTTCTTCCGTTCGAAAAGCATCTTAAGTTAAAGGTTGTGAAGCAGTCATAAATAAACAGAGGGAACTATGGAAAAGGTAATACCTATATTTCCGTTGAAGTTGGTTGTATTTCCCCGTTCGAGTTATCCGTTACACATCTTCGAAGAAAGATATAAAAAGCTTATTAACAAATGTTTGAAAGATAAAACCGGTTTCGGTATTGTTGCCAAGACAAAACACGGTATAGAAGAGATAGGTGTTTATGTTGAGATAACAAAAGTACTGGAAAAGTTTGAGAACGGCGAAATGGATATTGTTGTTACCGGAAGGGAGAGATTTAAACGGCATAATTTAAAACTTCATGATGACGGATATCATATTGCCGAAGTCGAACCGTACGAAGACATCAACTCGCAGTTTAATATTAAGCTGCTTCAACGGTTGCAAAAGAATTTTAACCGCGTGCTTGATAAAGCCGAGTATTCACTCGACCATGAATTCTGGAATCATTTTGAAATGACTCCGCTTAAATCGTATAAAGTTGCGGAAAAATCGGGATTAACGTTGGAACAGCAGCAAAAGCTGCTCAGCATCCGCGAAGAAAACAGCCGGCTGAAATACCTGATAAGGCATTTCGATAAACTCATCGATGCAATGGATGAGAACGAAGCATTAAGAGCAATAGTTTATGGGGACGGGTATTTGAATTGAAATTAATATTCCTGGAGTCTTTAGTCTTGCTTTAAACGTGGGCTGGCGGCTACAGGTAAAATCGCAAATCTCAAAAAACAAATAAATTCTAAATTCCAATTATTAATGAACAAAACATTTTGGAATGAATTATAGGTCGTTCCTACGGAACTTTTATTTTTTTTTCTTCTTTTTTCACGGAAGTTCCCTGCCGTGCTATAAATAGGTCGTCTCTAACGAGACTTATATTAGCGGGACTACACAGCATTGCGGCTCATCCTACCCATCAATTCCAGCTCGCTTCAGAGGTTGTGTGAAAATTATAAATATAAAGCAGCCCACGATTTTAATCATGGGAGTTTAAGCAATAAACCCAATTAATAATTAACCGTTTTAACGGTTTATCGAGTTTTAACACACCCTTTAAAGCAGACGGCGAATGATGTTTTATGAGTTGATATGGATTCTAAATTTATTTCAGCAAATCTTTCTTTTATCTTTTTACTCCTGCCCACCGTAACTTTAGTGAAGGCGGGTTACTCTTTTATCTTATCAATCGTATTTGTCTCAGGACTCTTCATATCATAAAAAAAGGATGGCACGAAGACCATCCTTTTTTGTATAGTATATATTTATTTGGGAGGAGGAGGCATTTATGAATCAGGTTACAAACTTCGATACCGCTTTCAATCTGTTCATTGCACGTTTAAGAGCAGCTTCGGCACGTGCTACATCAACTTCGGCTTTGTTTTTCATAGCTAATCTCTCTTCGGCTCTTTTCTTTGCACGCTCGGCTCTGTCGATGTCAATCTCTTCAACCTTTTCCATAGAGTCGGCAAGAATAAGTATTTTATTATTTAATACTTCAACGGTTCCGCCGCCTGTTGTAAAATGCTCTTC
>JAJRSV010000233.1 GCA_024278655.1 Bacteroidota bacterium
AGCTTTTCCTGAATTGATTCTCTTTTAAAATCATTCAGCAAAATGTTTTCGACGGGGGAATTAATAATATCGAGCTCTACCTTCAACTCGGCTGCACTTTTCTCGTCTGGCAGAAGCACAAGTATTTGCTTTTCAGATTGTGTGAGCTCTGTAATAAGCAAACTTTTTGAGGAACCGTAAAGAGGAGAAACTTTTAACTGAACCGGTTTTGTTTTATCGTTTACAAGAGGACGCAGTACACCCCCGAAAAAATTATAGTCCCCGAGTTTAACAATCAATTCTGTTTCGTTCATTAACTATCTGTTTATAGAAACATCCGGACAATAAAAAACAAAGGGTTCAATTAAATGAACCCTTTGTCAAAAATATCTAAAGATAAATTTAAAATAAAATTATTTATGCAGTTCCAAAAGAACTAATTTCTTACCCTTCTTGTTTCTTACGTTAGTCGGTTTGTAAGAAAGTTCGTAGATGGTAGATTTTTTTATATACGATTTATATTTGGTTTCCGCTTTTTTGAACTCGTCCGTTAAGTCGCCGCCTTTCATAGCAAGCATGTATGCTCTTTCCTTTATTAAAGGAATAGCATAGCGGAAAAGTATAATCAGAGGCACCGTTGATCTGCTCACAACCAAATCGAAAGTGTTTGCATACTTCTCTTTAAACTCATCGCTTTCAACCCTGTCGTTCTCAACAACAACATTGCTCAGTTTCAGCTTATCTACAAACTCCTGAACAGCGGCAATTTTCTTTTTTGTAGAATCGACTAAAACGCCTCGTAAATCCGGGCGCATAATAGCAAGCGGTATTCCGGGAAAACCGCCGCCGGTTCCGATATCGAGGAATCGTGATACTTTTTCCGGCAGATACTTGGTTATATAAGCCGAAATGAACACATGTTTTTCTATAATAGAATCAACATCTCTCCGGGAGATAAGATTGATTTCTTTGTTTTTTTAAGCAACTAAATGAGCAAAGTAGGCAAGTCTTTCAGCCCGAGCGGGTTCGGGGTTAAACCCGTTTTCCCAACAATAGGATTTAAGCTCTTTAAGGTATTCGTCCTGCTTGTTTTTTGCCATAAAAATCCCGCAAAATTACTTTTTTAAATATACCAATAATATAGAAATATCTGAAGGCGACACGCCCGATATGCGCATTGCCTGACCGATAGAACGCGGTTTTATTTTGTTTAACTTTTCTCTTGCCTCAATAGACAAAGCATTCAATGTCGAATAGTTTAATGTTAAAGGAATTTTTAAATCCTCGTATCTTTCTAATCGTGCAATTGTTTCCTGCTGCCGTTTCATATAACCTTCGTACTTCAGTTCTATTTCCACCTGATTGAGTGCCACGCTGTCGTTTATCAACTGCCTAAGCACCGGATCGTTTTCCGCACCGTTTACATTCAACAGTTCTTTCAGCTCAAGCTCGGGACGCTTACACAATTTTGAAATTGTCTCAGTCGAATCGATTGGCGGCGTTCCCCTGGAAACAAGATAACCGTTTACTTCTCTCGCATGAAGTTTTTTCGTCTGGCAAACCGAAATGCTTTGCTTAATTATCTCTTCTCTTTCTTTAACTTGGTCACTCAATTCTTTATCGATTAACCCAAGCTCTTCGCCGTAATGCATTAATCTCCTGTCTGCATTATCCTGCCGTAACAGCAATCTGTGCTCTGCACGCGAAGTAAACATTCTGTACGGCTCTTCAGTCGATTTGGTTACGAGATCATCAATAAGAACACCGATGTATGCTTCGCTTCTTTTAAGAACGAAGTCCCGTCTTCCCTGAATTTTTGATGCGGCATTTATGCCCGCCATTAATCCTTGTGCGGCAGCTTCTTCATAACCCGATGTGCCGTTAATCTGTCCCGCAAAATATAAACCGCTTACAAGCTTGGTTTCCAGAGTATTGTCAATCTGGTGCGGCGGAAAGAAGTCGTACTCAACGGCGTAACCCGGACGAACCATTTCCACGTTTTCCAATCCCTTTACTTTACGCATTGCCTCAAGCTGTATCTCTGCAGGAAGCGAAGTGGAAAACCCGTTCAAGTAAATCTGGTCGGAGTCCAGTCCCTCCGGTTCAAGAAAAAGCTGATGCCTTTCTTTATCGGCAAAGCGAACTATCTTATCCTCTATAGAGGGACAATACCTGGGACCGACACCTTTTATTCTCCCGGTGAACATCGGTGATTCATCAAACCCCTTTTCAAGAATTTTATGAACCGCCGCATCTGTATAAGTAATATGACAACTTACCTGCGGCAAATAAGGAAACTCGTTTAAGTCGGTTTGATATGAAAACGGCTGAGGGTTATCATCGCCCGGCTGTTCTTCGAGTACGTCCCAGTTGATGGAATCTTTTGCCAACCTGGGCGGAGTTCCGGTTTTTAATCTTCCGCTTTCGAACCCTGCTTTCATTAACGACTCGGTAATTCCGGTAGCCGGCTTTTCACCGTATCTGCCACCGCTTTTTGCGTTCAAACCGACGTGCATAAGTGCATTCAAAAAAGTTCCTGAAGAAAGAATAACAGCTTTTGCAGCAATATCGTTTCCGGATTTTGTTTTTACGCCTTTAACTTCTTTTCCTTCAATTATGATATCCGTAACAGAATCTTCAACTACCTCAAGATTCTCGGTGGAGAGAATCTCCTCTACTGCAGCTTTTGAATACAGCTCCCTGTCCGATTGACACCTCGGAGACCAAACGGCGGGTCCCTTCGAGCGGTTAAGCATTCTGAACTGAATACCTGTTTTATCCGCCAGTCTGCCCATTACGCCGCCCAGGGCATCAATTTCCCTTACGAGGTGTCCCTTTGCGGTTCCACCGATTGCGGGGTTGCACGACATTCGCCCGATAGCATACTTATCCATCGTAATCAAAGCAACCGAACAGCCCATTCTTGCTGCTGCCGAAGCCGCCTCAATTCCTGCGTGTCCGCCGCCTATTACTATTATATCGTAAGTTTTCATACCTTTTCGCTTGTTTCACGTGGAACTAATGTTTTGCGATCGTCAACTTTTTATGTTCTTAAAATTCGGTTTCACGTGGAACAACCGGAGCTACTTTCCTATGCAAAATTTCGAAAATATGTTGTTTAATATATCATCTGTCGTTACTTCGCCGATTATTTCAGCGAGACTATCCTCTGCCCTTCTTAAATCCACGGCAATAAATTCACCGCTCATTCCGCCTTCGGTCGATTCTTTAGCTATTTGCAAACTTTCCTTTGCCCTTTTCAAGCAATCATAATGCCTGATATTCGAAACCACCGCCGTTTTCTCGGTGTATGATTCGGAGCCGATTGCCTTTGCCTTCATTATCCTGAAAAGTTCTTCAATGCCTTCGCCTGTTATTGCCGAGACCTTAACATCCGCATCAATACCCGACTCTTTTTTAAGGTCTATTTTATTCAAAACTTTTATTATATGATTTGAACCGGTCAGCGTTTTCAATTCTTCTTCCAGGTCATCTGAAAATTTCTGCTCAACATCACCGATTAAAAGAACAACATCAGAAATCTTAACCGCTTCTCTCGATCTCGACACGCCTTCTTTTTCAATCACGTCTTCCGATGCTCTTATGCCGGCAGTATCGTAAAGTTTGAACAGTATTCCATCTATCGAGACCTCTTCCCTGATGACATCTCTCGTTGTTCCAGGTATTTCACTCACAATTGCGCGCGACTCTTTAAGAATATAATTTAGCAGAGATGACTTCCCTACATTCGGCTTGCCTACTAATGCAACATTAACGCCTTCTCTTATTACCCGTCCGAATGAATAGGTAGATAAAAGTTTATCAATCTCGTTAATAACGTCATCTATTCTCTTAATCAATTCATCTTTATTTACGAATTCAATATCCTCTTCCGCAAAGTCAAGTTCCAGTTCAACAAACGACGATGTGTTTATTAACATCTCCCTGAGCTGCTTTACTTTTTGCGACAACAATCCATCAAGCTGGTTCCTGGAACCCCTCAGCGAAGCTTCGGTTCGTGCGTTTATAACATCAACCACGGCTTCTGCCTGGGTAAGGTCTATTCTGTTGTTCAGGAATGCACGCTTTGTAAACTCACCCGGTTCTGCAATTCGAAGATTTTCGGATAGTAAGAGTTCAATTATTTTTTGAGTTATGAGCGGACTGCCATGAGTGCTTATCTCTACGGAATCTTCGCCGGTATAAGAATTCGGTTTTCTGAAAACAGATACAAGCACGTCATCTATAAGTTCTCCCTCACCGGTTACAATAGTTCCGTAATGTACCGTGTGGGTTGATGCCTCCGAAAGTTTTTTCCTGCCCTTGAATATCTTGTCAACAGTCTCTATCGCTTTGGGTCCGCTCACTCTTATTACGGCTATAGCACCGACACCCGCCGGTGTAGCCAACGCAACAATCGTGTCTTCGTTTTTAATTGTTGTCATGCAAAATTTTATTTTTAAAAGGATGCAAAAATATAAAACTAATTGTGATTTAACAATCCAATAAACAGCCACTAAATGCTGCGGTTTTCGTTTAATGCTGTTCCTCTGCTGAAAAAGTCGGCGACACTATGTTTCGAATTTAAACGGAAAAAATATATTTCGGTATTTAATCCTATCGACATCAACAGTGAACTTGCCATTGCTGAAAAGATGTCATACAAAACTGCTTGATATGTCTGCTAATTGAATAATAGTCACTCTGTCTGTCATGTTGACAACGGAGGGCAGTATCCCCACGCTTTGCCGTAACTTATTGTAATAAAAGAAGTTACGGGAATATTTAGCGTTCGGCACGCAGCTTGTATATGTATTAGCGAAACGAATAAAAAATAAAAAGAAGGAGGTGGTAATATGGCACTCGTAAAATTTAATCCCGTAAGAGATCTGTTAGACATTGAACGCGAGTTCAATAGAATGTGGAATACATTAGGAAGCAGATTCGGTTTGACCAGAAGAGAGGATTTTGATGAAGAGTACGAGAATGCTGTATGGATGCCGTTGACTGATATCTATGAGGATAATGATAACTACTACTTAAAAGTTGACTTACCCGGAATGAAAAAAGACGATGTTAAAATTTCCTATGCCGATGGTACTTTGAGCATTAGCGGTGAAAGAGCCGAAGAGAAACAGTCGAAAGATGCTCAGTTCCATCGTATAGAGAGATCGTATGGTAAATTCTTCAGATCATTCAACATTCCGAAAGAGATTAAAGAAGATAAGATCAGTGCTGAGTTCAAAGATGGTCAGTTGACCATTACCATACCGAAAGCTGAAGAAGTTAAACCGAAAGAGATTGAGATTAAGGTTGGCTAAACCGATGATGCTTCTTCAAATGGAAAAGGGCAACTGATATCGGTTGCCCTTTTCATTTAAATGGATAACCTTCATATCTTTAAGATATGAAGAGACCAGAGAAAGGTGATGCAAATGGAATTTAAAGATTATTACAAAATACTGGGTGTAGATAAAAACGCTACGCAGGATGAAATAAAAAAAGCTTATCGTAAGCTTGCGCTAAAATACCATCCTGACCGTAACCCCGGTGATAAAGCAGCCGAAGAAAAGTTTAAAGAAATTACGGAAGCCAACGAGGTTTTAAGCGATCCCGAAAAACGAAAAAAATACGATGCACTCGGCGCCAACTGGAAACAGTATCAATCTACCGGACATGGTTTTGAGGATTTCTTTTCTCAGTTCGGTGGTGGGCAGCGAGGGAAGACATATACATTCAGTGGCGATATAGGCGATCTGTTCGGTAACATAAGCGGCTTTTCAGATTTCTTCGAGAGTTTCTTCGGACGAAGCGCGTCCCCGTTCGAAAGCAGGACCAGAAGAAGAGGAAAAAGCAAAGGAGCCGATTACGAAGCAACGTTATACATCACTTTGGAAGAAGCATTCCACGGCGGAACAAAAGAAGTTTTAATCGAAGGAAAGAAAGTTAGAATTAAAATCGATCCGGGCGTACGTGACGGCAAAAAATTAAGACTGAAAGGATTGGGTGCTCCGGGAATCGGCGGAGGTGAACGCGGAGATTTATATCTTACAATTAAAATTGAAAAGCATCCGTACTATGAGCTTGTAGGTAACGATCTTTATTATGATTTATACATCGATTTATATACCGCTCTGTTAGGCGGCAAGAAACAGATAAGAACATTAAGCGGCAAAACAGTCAACTTAACAATTCCGCCGGAAACGGATAACGGAAAAATCTTACGGCTGAAAGGAATGGGATTCAGAGTAGCAGAAAACAGCAACACTCTCGGTGATTTGTTTGTGAGAATAAAAGTTGAGCTTCCGAAAAACTTAACGGCGGAAGAAAAAGAGCTTGTAAAAAAATTAGCTTCGATGAGAAGCGTTTATACATATTAACAAAGGAGGTTTTTATAAATGGCAGAAGAAAAAACAGCAGCTAAAAAGAAATTCAAATTTAAAGCGGAAGTAAGGCAACTGTTAGATATACTCGTTCATTCGCTTTACACAAGCAGGGAAATATTTTTGCGCGAACTGATTTCGAATGCTTCCGATGCACTGGATAAAGTTCGTTTCGAATCGAATAAAGGAACCGACATTGCAGATAACGATTTGCCGTTAGAAATTAGAATAGATTTTAATGAAAAGAAAAAACTGCTTACAATAAGTGATACCGGAATCGGAATGACGCGCGATTAGATTGTGAAGAACATCGGAACCATTGCCAAATCGGGTTCGGCAGAATTCTTAAAGCAATTAGCAGAACATAAAGAAGACGCAAACAATATCATCGGAAAATTCGGCGTTGGTTTCTATTCCGTGTTTATGGTTGCTGAAGAAGTAATCATTAAAACGAAATCGTATAAAAAAGATGAACCGCCTGTTATGTGGCGTTCTAAAGGAACAGGCGATTTTGAAGTTGCTGAGTTAGATGAAAAATTAAAACGCGGCACAACAATAGAAATTCATCTTAAAGATGATGCAAAAGAGTTTGCAGATAAATACCGGCTTGAATCGATTATAAAGAAACACTCTAACTTTATCCAGTTCCCTATTTATCTTGGCAAAGAAAAGGTCAACACGGTTTCTGCATTATGGCGCGAACCGAAAAGCTCTGTAACGAAAGAACAATACACAGAGTTTTATAAATTTTTAAGCTACGATGAGGAAGAACCGCTCGAAGTAATTCATACATCGGTTGATGCGCCGATACAGTTTAACGCGCTTCTCTTCATCCCGAAGAAGAGCAACGAGTGGTTCAAGTTCAGCCGGGAAGATTACGGTTTGGATTTATACGTGCGCAGGGTTTTAATTCAGCACAAGAACAAAGACCTGCTGCCCGAATACTTAAGCTTTGTTGTAGGTGTTGTCGATTCGGAAGATTTGCCGTTGAATATATCGAGAGAAACTTTACAGGAAGATATTGTCTTCAACAAAATTTCATCAAGCATTACAAGCCAGGTTCTTTCGCATCTCGAGAAGATGGCGAAGGATGATCCGGAAAAGTATAAACAATTCTGGAAAGAGCACGGACAGATTTTCAAACTCGGTTACATGGATTTTACCAATCAGGAGAAATACACAAAGCTGCTGCGGTTTAATTCTTCTGCTTCGAAAGATGCCGATGAGCTTATCTCGCTCGATGATTATGTCGGCAGAATGAAAAAGGATCAGAAAGAAATTTATTACGCACTCGGTGTAAGCAGAGATGCACTTGCACTCAATCCGCATCTCGAAATATTTAAGAGCAAAGGAATAGAAGTGCTTTATCTTTATGATCCTGTGGATGAGTTTGTTATTAACGCTTTAAGAAAATATAAAGACTACGAATTCAAATCGGTTGAGAACGTTGATCCCGTTAAGTTGGAAAAGATGGAATCGGTTGAAAAGAAATCGAAAGAGATAGAAGAGTTAAGTAAAGATGATCAGTTGCATTTCGATAGTTTGCTTGCAAAGATGAAAGAGATTTTAGGCGACAGGGTTGAAGATGTTAAAGAATCGAAACGGCTTACCGATAGTCCGGCATGTTTGGTCAGCAAGGAAGAAGGTATGTCGGCACAAATGCAGAAGATATTAAAGCTTGCAAATCAGAACATCGGTGAGCAAAAGAAAGTGATGGAAGTAAATAAAGACCATAAGCTGATAAGGAATTTGCTGAAAGTGTTCAAGAAATCATCAAACGATGAATATATTAAAAACGTAACAGAGCAGTTATACGAATCTGCTTTGCTGCTGGAAGGGTCGCTTGACGATCCGCATAAGCTTGTAAACAGACTGAATAAGATGTTGGAAGAATCAAGTGATTGGTATGTTGAATTAAAGAAATATTAACCGACCCTTTAACTTGCGGTTGACGATATATAGGGGCTGTCTAAAACAAAAGGATTGTCACTCTGAACCTGCCTGTCGTCAGGCAGGCGAAGTGAAGAGTCTGAAATGCTGGTAAAATCGAAGATTCTTCGTCGCTTCGCTCCTCAGAATGACAGTAAAGTTTCTTTTTAGGCGGCTCAGAGACAACCGCAGAAACAAATGCAAAAGGGAAGGTTGGAAAGGAAGTGATATTATGGCATTTAACTTAAACAAATTAACAGTAAAGGCGCAGGAGATTGTGCAAAACGCAATCGAGATTGCGCAGAATTATAACAACCAGGTTTTGGAACCGGAACATCTGCTTGCCGCACTCATTCAGGAAAGCGGTAACATAGCCGATACTATACTGCGTAAAACAGGCGGCAATGTGGATGCGATTAAAGTAAAAGTAAACGGCTTGCTCGAGTCGCTGCCAAAGGTAACGGGAGCGGGCGTGGGTAATCAGCAAATGTCGCAGAACCTTGCGAAGCTTTTCGATACTGCGGCAGAAGAAGCGAGACAGCTTAAGGATGAATATGTTTCAACCGAACACTTGTTGTTGGCTTTATCGGAAGATCAGGGTAAAGCGGGACAGTTATTGAGAGATAACGGAATTTCGCGCGACTTAATTCTTGCTGCTTTAAAAGATGTTCGCGGAAATCAGAGAGTAACTTCGCAGAACCCCGAAGATACATATCAGGCATTGCAAAAGTACGGCAAAGACCTGAACGAACTTGTTAAAGCAGGCAAGCTCGATCCCGTAATCGGAAGAGACGAAGAGATACGCAGAGTGCTGCAGGTTCTTTCGCGAAGAACGAAAAACAATCCCGTTTTAATCGGTGAACCCGGCGTTGGTAAAACCGCAATTGTAGAAGGAATTGCACACAGGATTGTAGCTGGTGATGTACCTGAAAATCTTAAGACGAAAAGAATCGTTGCACTTGATATGGGTTCTCTCGTTGCAGGCACACAATTCCGTGGTCAGTTCGAAGAGAGAATGAAAGCGGTTATAAAAGAAGTTGAAAGCTCGAACGGCGAAATAATTCTTTTTATTGATGAGCTTCATCTTCTTGTCGGTGCCGGCGCAACGCAAGGCGCGATGGATGCAGCCAACATTCTTAAACCCGCACTTGCCCGCGGCGAGTTGCATGCAATCGGTGCTACTACGCTCAATGAGTATAAGAAGCATATCGAAAAGGATGCTGCGCTCGAAAGAAGATTTCAACCCGTGCTTGTAAACGAACCTTCGGAAGAAGATGCAATTTCTATCTTAAGGGGATTGAAGGAACGATACGAAGTTCATCATGGTGTACGCATAACCGACGGCGCAATTGTAGCTGCCGTGCAGTTATCGCAAAGATATATTACGGACAGGTTCCTTCCCGATAAAGCAATCGACCTTATAGATGAAGCAGCATCAAAACTCCGAATTGAAATCGATTCGATGCCGGAGGAACTCGACACATTGGAAAGAAGAGTTAAACAACTTGAGATTGAACGCGAGGCACTAAAACGCGAAAAGGATGAATCTTCGGCTAAACGTCTGCAAGAGATAGAAAAAGAATTGAGCGAGCTCGAAGAAGAAAGAAACAAGCTTAAAATGCACTGGCAGCTTGAGAAGGAAAAGATTCAGAAGATACGTTCTTTAAAAACAGAAATTGAAAACGCTAAAACTCTTGCCGAAAAGTATGAACGCGAAGGCGACCTTGGTAAAGTTGCAGAGATTCGTTACGGCAAAATCACAGAGCTACAGAAGCAGTTGGAGATAGAAACGAAAGAGCTTGCCGAGATTCAGAAAGATACGAAGATGCTTAAAGAAGAAGTCGATGCAGAAGACGTTGCCGAAGTTGTTGCCAAGTGGACAGGCATTCCGGTAAGCAAAATGTTAGAGAGCGAAAGAAGCAAGCTTCTGCGGCTCGAGGAAGAACTTCACAAAAGGGTTGTCGGACAGGAAGAAGCTGTTTCGGCAGTTGCTAATGCTATCAGAAGATCGCGAACAGGATTACAGGATGTTAACCGTCCAATCGGTTCGTTCATTTTCCTTGGTACGACAGGTGTTGGTAAGACGGAGCTCGCACGTTCACTTGCAGAGTTTCTGTTTGATGATGAGCATGCGATGATTCGTATTGATATGAGTGAGTATATGGAGAAGTTTTCCGTATCGAGATTGATTGGTGCACCGCCCGGATACGTCGGTTATGAAGAAGGCGGTCAGCTTACCGAAGCTGTAAGAAGAAGACCGTATTCGGTTGTGCTGTTAGATGAAATCGAAAAAGCACATCCCGATGTGTTCAACGTACTGCTGCAGGTTCTCGATGACGGACGATTAACCGATAACCAGGGCAGAACGGTTAACTTTAAAAACACGATTATAATAATGACGTCGAATCTCGGCTCGCACCTGATACAGGATAAGCTGTTCAACATTGATGAAGAGCAGATTGAAGAAGTTATGGGCGAGCTGCGTGAAAGTATGGTCGATCTGTTAAGGAAAACAATCAGACCGGAATTTCTGAACAGGATTGATGAGATAGTTCTCTTCAAACCGTTAACGCATAAAGAGATAAGAGAGATTGTTGATATTCAGTTGAGAAAGATAATCGAGATGCTTAAAGAGAAAAACATAACTCTCGAAGTAAGCGACGATGCAAAAGACTGGCTTGCAAATCTCGGTTACGATGTAACATTCGGTGCAAGACCGTTGAAGAGAACGATACAGAAGTATCTTGTAAATCCTTTATCGCAGGAGCTGCTGATGGAGAACTTCTCTGCCGGCGACACAATTTATGTTACCGTTGGTGATAAAGGGAAGTTGGAATTCAGTAAGAAAGAAGAAGTTAACGTTTAACCCACGCGTAGGGCGGGAAGTCTCCCCGCCCTTTTTTTATATCTTATTGAACCTAAAAATCAAAACAAAGAACCTCCATCTCCAACCATATCCTTCCTAACCAATGGTATTGGCGGACTGCCGTATGAAAGAAACTTATCATGAAAATCTTTCAACTTTTTATCCGGGTTTGCCGTTAACCAATCCCTTCTTAATTTTTTAATCATCAGTTTACCCATTGTATAATTAAGGTAAGCAGGATCGTAAGTACCGCGTGCCGCCTGTTGCATTGCATTTCCCGGATCGATATAGCCTTTTTCTATAAACATCCGTTTCGATCCTTCAACCGTCATCCCTTCTGTGTGTAATCCTATTGCCGAAAGGAATCTGATGTTTCTTAACAACGCATTTACAAGCTCGCCTATTTGGTATTCGGGGTCGTAGTTGCCGAGTCCCAAATCGTACATCATCTCTTCTGTGTAATGTGCCCATCCTTCTCCGAAAGCATAACCCCAAAACACACCGCTGACTTTAAACGGCGAGTTTCTTTTATGTAATGAATGAAGAAAATGCCCGGGCCACACTTCGTGAACCGATGTAAACATTAAATCTGCATTACCGGGAATATATTGCTGCTGCATTTCTTTACTCCATGTTGGATCCGGCGGCGCTATGTAATAAACAGCGGGAAGATTCTTTTCATATATACCGGGAGTTTCGATGTAAGCAAAATTCCATCTGTTGTAAGGCGGGGCTTCGTCAACCAGCGCTTCATCTTTATACGGGATACTTACAATGCTTTTATCGATTAAAAATTTCTTTAACATCTTTAATTGTTCCGATGCACTTTCAACCGCGCCTTTCTCCGGTTTGTGACTGGTCATAATAGCTATGCATTCTTCAATCGATTTCCCCGGCGCAAACTTTTCGCACGCTTCTTTCAATGCTTTCAGGTTTCTGTTCAAATCCTGCTCTGCAATTTTCTTCAGCTCATCCAACGGAACATCAACTCTTTCTGTTGCCCACAACATCTTTTTGAATAGTTCCGGTCCTAATGCATAAGAACCATTACTTTCCGTCAGAATACTTTCGAACCAATCGCGCATTTCTATTGCTGCATCAATTGCTTTTTGATTAGCCGCCGCAAGCTCTTTCTGTAAATTATCATCATTTACCGATTCGAAAATTTCAGGCAAGTCTTTGCTGAAGAATTCAACATAACCTTTAAAAGAATTTCTTCCAAGCACTGCGAAGGTTTTTGGTAACGGCAATTGCAGATTTTGTTTTATATACTTAACTGCTGCAGGAAAGTTGTTTGCATATTTTATATAAGATTTCATTCTTTCTTTAAGCGGTGCATACTCGCGCGTTAAGTAAACACTCGGATTTATTTTGTCTAAATAAAACATCGGATTCTTAAAAGGAATCTTCGCATCTTCAAGCCAGAAAAGTTTATTATCAATTATTGAATAAAGATATTCACGCTCGAACTTTTGTGTTCCGGTTAATTCGTTACCGGGAAACTGTTCCGCCGCTTTTCTTTTATCGTAAAACCATTTTATTTGCTTTGATATTCCATCGGGAGACCAATCGGGAAACTGCCCGTCGTATTCATGCAATCCGGCATGGACAGCCGTAGTTGGGTTTTGCTCCAGATATTCCGAAATAAAGTTATCTACAAAAACGTCCCACTTGTTTGTTTTCTCTTCCTTCGTACTGCATCCTGATAACAGAAGCATTAAAGCGATAGTAACAGCCGCTAAAAAAAACCTTCTCATTCAATATCCTTTCTAATAAAATTGATTTTTGAATTTCGGGGTTCCCGCTCGATATGTAAAAGCGAAATTAAATTATACGTTGTTAATTAACAAACCAAATGTTGTTATTTTTATGATTAAGTAATTATAACGATTTACCATGCATAAAGTTTATATAAGGTTTTACGAGGAGCTGAACGATTTCCTTCCAGAGGAAAAAAGAAAAACAAGGTTTGTGCATAATTATATCGATCGCACATCGGTTAAGGATTTAATCGAATCTTTAGGCGTGCCGCACACCGAAGTTGATTTGATTCTTGTTAACGGAAAGTCTGTTGGCTTCGATTACTTAATCAACGACGGCGATTATATCTCTGTATATCCTGTCTTTGAATCGCTCGATATTTCGGATGTTCAGCACTTACGACCAAAACCGCTTCGCACGCCCAAGTTCATTGCAGATGTTCATCTCGGGAGATTAGCCCGCTATATGAGAATGACGGGATTGGATGTTTTGTACGATAACAGTTACGATGACGAACAGATAGTAAAGATTTCTTTAAAAGAACGAAGAGCAATTCTAACAAAGGACAGAGGAATACTAAAACGCAGCGAAGTAACTCATGGCTATTTTGTAAGAAGCACAAAAGTAAAAGAACAATTGAAAGAAGTAATAAAACGTTTCGATTTGAAAAACGAGATTAAAGAATTTACCAGGTGCATCGAATGCAACACAAAGCTTAAGCGTATAAACAAAAGTAAAATCATTAATGAGCTTCCGCCGAAGGTAGCTGAATGGCATAACGAGTTTTACCGCTGTCCCGGCTGCGATAAAATTTACTGGAAGGGAAGCCACTATAAACGGATGTTATCTGTTATAAAAGAACTAAATGCGGGGTAAAATGGCATAAAGGTATAGGGTATAGAGGTATAAGGGAAATGGAGTTATAATTGACCTGCGTGCTCCAACTTTCTTTAGGCAAAGTCGATTAAATGAAGGAAACTTTAGCGTAAACAGAATAAAAACCGAAATAACTTATTCCTATACCTTTATACCCTATACCCTTATACCTATACACATATACCCTATACCTCTATACCGTTCTATCGTCCCGAAGAAACCCATCAAAAAATCAATCTTTATTTTCACTTATTATTGATAACTTTCTTTTCATCATAAATTTTTTACGGAATTACCAATTCATTATGTGGATAATAATACGCTTACTTCTCGGCATTGCAATACTTGCCGCCGTCGAAGTTTACTTTTTCAGAAAGACAAATAACGCAGTTAAAACATTATTCCCTTTGTTTCATCAAAAGAGTTTCGGGGTTATTAAAAAAGCTTCTCTTATATGGATAAACCTTTATCCTCTTATTTTAATTTATGTGTTTGTAAAGTTTGCAATAACCAAAGAATACGTTTCATCGCCCGACAGCGCTTTGTTCGATTACCTGTTTGTCTATCCTTTCTGGCTCGCATTTATTTTAATGCTGCAAACCGCCATTTACTTTTTAATAATCGACTTGTTCAAAATCTTTTTGTTTCCTTTTTATAAAAAAGGAAAAGAAAAATTTCTCAGTTACCAGTCAGTGGCAGTATTTATTTTGGTAGCCGGATTTATTATCTACATTCCTTTAAGAGTGATATTTGATTACAATACGATTTCTGTAAGAACCGTAGAATATGAAAAGCAAAATCTGCCCGCTGCACTGGATAACTTTAAGATTGTTTTTATTTCGGATATCCAGGCGGATCATTACACCGATGATGCACGGCTGGAAAAATTCATAAGTAAAGTGAATGAACAAAATCCCGATTTGATTTTAATCGGCGGCGATTTTATTACAACCGGACCAAAGTATATTAATAAATCGGCAGAGTATGTGGGTAAGCTTAAAGCTAAGCACGGCATCTATTCCACAATAGGCGACCACGATAACTGGGCTTACAGAAATGATTATAAAAGAAGTATTCATGAGATCACTTCGGCTTTAAAGGAGAAAAACATTGATGTTGTTGATAACGCTCAAAGAGTTATAACTGTTGACGGTGCACGAATCGGAATTACTGTCGTTACAAATACTTACGTAAGCAAAGTGCCGGAGAAACTGCTCGATAGTCTTTCGTCTTATAATCATAACGACTTTAAAATTTTCTTAACACATCAGCCGAGGGAAAGAATGATAGCCGCTGCAAAACGGAACGGTTTCGATTTGTATCTTGCCGGGCATACACACGGTGGACAGATTTCACTGGTGTTTCCGTTTCTTCAGCTGACTCCTACTATGATTGAAACAAAGTACATTAAGGGTGATTTCCGTTTCGGCAATTTGCTTTTGGTTGTAACACGCGGGCTTGGAATGTCGCTCGCTCCGGTCAGGTATAATTCAACACCTGAAATAACGGTGATTATTTTAAAAAATCACAAACAGCAAATTTCAAATAACAAATAAATTTCAATGTTCGAATTCCAACGATTAAAACTTAAATTGTTTGGCTGTTGAAAAGTAGCTGTTGTATTTTTATATGTTTGATGTTTAGGAGTTGGATATTAATTGTTATTTGTGTTTTTGATTTTGTTATTTAATTCAGAGTAAATAATTATAAATAATATGAATGATTACAAAGTAACCGCTATTTATATTTATCCCGTTAAATCGCTTAGTGGTATATCGTTAGATTCGTCTGTTGTTGAAGAACGCGGCTTTAAGTACGACCGCCGCTGGATGCTTGTCGATGAATCCAATCGTTTTATTACGCAGCGTACTCATCCGCAAATGGCTTTGCTGCAACCCGAAATAAAAGATGATAAACTTATCATTACAGACAAAAGCAACAAACTGTCCCCGCTTTTTGTTCCGTTAAATTATAACCTTGAAAAAGAAATAACCGTTCAGGTATGGAACGATAATGTTAATGCTTTGCTGTATGATGATGATATTAATAGTTGGTTTACCGAAGCACTGAACTTTAACTGCAAGCTTGTTTATATGTCCAAAGAAGCGAAGCGCAAAGTAGATGAAAAGTACGCGGCGAATAAAACAGTCGGTTTTGCAGATGGATTTCCTTTTATGATTATCGGCGAGGAATCGTTAAACGATCTGAATAGCAAATTGAAAAATCCTGTGCCGATGATCCGCTTCCGCCCGAATATAGTTTTCAGCGGCGGCGAACCGTTTGATGAAGATGGTTGGAAAAGTATAAGCATTGGTGATGTGCAATTTAAAGTAGTAAAGCCATGTTCGAGATGCGTAATAACAACAATAAATCCCGACACTGCCGAAAAAGGAAAAGAGCCGCTGAACACTTTATCGAAGTACAGAAAAGTAAATGGCAAAGTCAATTTCGGCATGAACGCTGTTGCTGAAAAGACGGGAGTGATTAGTGTTGGTGATGAGATAACGGTTTCGTGATTAACGCGGATTAAAGAAGTAGTAGTTCCAAGAGCTTTAGTAGTTACTTTGGACAAAGATGAGTAGAATGTTAGGTGGATTCTTCTGGGGAACACATCAATAATAATTAGGTCCCTGTTACACGGAGAACCACAAAGGAGTCACGAAGTAACACAGAGTCGCACAAAAAGCACAACTGTTTTTTCTTCTCCGTGGCTCTCCGTGTCTACTCTGTGAAACTCCGTGTAAAAAATAATAGTTCAGAAGAGAAAAAAGGCAAGGTTCTGTTTGGAATGAATGCCGTTGCAGAAAACACGGGAATAATTAGTTTTGGTGATGAGATAACGGTTTCGTAGCACAGATTACCAATCTGTGCCCCCTGAAAAATCGCTTACGAATTGACAAATCTAATAAGCTTGATAAATCACCACCTTACAAGTTACAAACCCGTGCTACTGGAACTTGCAAAACAAATATTCTCTTTCCTTTTTCAAAGTCAATTCTTATTTTTCCATATAATTTATTGTAACATCGTAACGCAAATCATTGGTCTGTGTCTTCTGAAAAAAGATAATGAATTGATAAATCGATTAAACCTCAAAAAACTCCGCTGCACAGATTACTAATCTGTGCTACGGGATGTAAAAATTTTTTATTTGAATTAGAATGGTTATTCACCGAAGAAATCTTCCTCACTTATACTTTCAAGACGGAACATACTTTATTACATATAGATTAGCTGATACTCTTCCCTCAAGCAAAGTTGCTGAAATAAAAGCATCGCTAAAAGCAGCAGCATTGTCGGACGATCCCAAAAGCAGAAAAGCATTTAAGAAATACGATGAATTATTGGATAAATGCATTCGTGGGGAAAAGTATCTGAACAATCCAAATATAGCATCCATTTGTCAAGACACATTGCACTATCCTGATGGGAAAGATTATTTTCTGATATGTTATTGTATAATGCCGAACCATGTTCATCTTGTATTTGAGTTGTTGGAAAACAACAGAGGCATTAGTAAGATAATGCAATCGATCAAAAGAGTTTCTGCGCATAGAAGCAACTTGTTACTAAACAGGGAAGGAGCTTTCTGGCAGGATGAAAGTTATGATAGACTGATAAGAGATAAGAGAGAGTTGTATTATGTAATAAGGTATGTTTTAATGAACCCGGTAGGCGCTGGTTTGGTTGAGAATTGGACAGATTGGAAGTATACATATTGTCATCCTAACTATATAGTGATATAAGTTTAAAGTAAAAACCCCAAGCACAGATTACCAATCTGTGCCCTCTAGAAAAATCGCTTACGAACTGACAAATCTATTATGCTTGTAAAATCACCGTTGCACAGATTACTAATCTGTGCTACAAATGAATTTTCTCTTGACTTAACGCTTCAAAAAAAATATATTGCACTCCACATTTTGAATAAAAAACAAAATTGAAATACTCAAACGACACATATCGCTATTCAACTCTTTCCAATCCCCGCAATTGGCGTGGCTGGCGCCGCTGGTAAACTACATACGTTACCAGGAAACTCTCAAGACTTTTTAATCTAAACACTTTTACATAATTATTATAAAACAATTTAAAGGAGTAACGCTATGAGCTTTGCTAAAAAAATTCTTTTAAATGAATCGGATATGCCTGAAAACTATTACAACATTCAGGCGGACATGCCGAATCCCACACTGCCCCCACTTCATCCGGGTACGAAGCAGCCGATTGGTCCAGAAGACCTCGCACCGCTTTTCCCGATGGAACTGATTAAGCAGGAAGTTTCGAAAGAAAGATATATCGAAATTCCGGACGAAGTGCGCGAAGTTTACAGAATGTACAGACCCACACCGCTTTACCGCGCAACCAATCTTGAAAAAATGCTCGACACACCGGCGAAAATTTACTACAAGTATGAGGGCGTTAGTCCCGCCGGTTCACACAAACCTAACACCGCAATTGCACAGGCGTTTTATAACAAAGCCGAAGGTGTGAAGAAGCTTACAACCGAAACCGGCGCGGGTCAGTGGGGCAGCGCACTTAGTTTTGCATGTGCACAGTTCGGGATTGACCTGGAAGTTTACATGGTTAAAATAAGTTACGAGCAGAAACCGTACAGAAAAGTGATGATGAATACCTGGGGCGCGGAAGTTATTGCTTCGCCAAGTAACAAAACAAACTCGGGCAGACAAATACTTGAGCAGGATCCCAACTCTCCCGGCAGTCTCGGCATTGCAATCTCCGAAGCGGTTGAACGTGCGGCTACAAGCGACGATACAAAATATTCGCTCGGAAGCGTTCTTAATCATGTATTAATGCATCAAACCGTTATAGGGCAGGAAGCAATAAAGCAGCTTGAAATGACAGGAGACTTTCCCGATATTATTATTGCTCCTTTCGGCGGCGGCTCTAATTTTGCCGGAATAGCATTTCCGTTTTTAAGATACAATTTTCAGGAAGGCAAAAACATTCGCTGCATTGCCGTTGAACCCGCATCTTGTCCCAAGCTTACAAAAGGCGAATTCCGTTACGACTTTGGCGATACCGTTGGATTAACACCGCTTATCCCGATGTACACACTCGGTCACACATTCGTTCCCGCACCGATTCATGCCGGCGGTTTGCGTTATCATGGTGCCGGTGCAATTATCAGTCAACTGCTTAAAGATAAATTAATTGAAGCAGTTGCACTTCAGCAGATTGAATGCTTTGAAGCGGGAGTTAAGTTTGCAAAAGCCGAGGGCATCATTCCCGCACCCGAAGCAAACCATGGTATTGCGCAGGTAATTCGTGAAGCGTTGAAAGCAAAAGAGGAAGGAACCGAAAAAACCATACTGTTTAATCTTTGCGGACACGGTTACTTCGATATGAGTGCTTACCAGGATTACTTTGCAGGCAACCTTGTTGATCATGAATTAACAGACGACGAGCTGTACTCGGACTTAAGAAAACTTGAAACACCTCCAGCCGCATAGTAATATGTGATGAAAAAGTGCAGGGATGCCTCCTTTATATAGTGGTATCTCTGCACGATTTATTTAATAAGAAGGAACTAACTCTACTGCCTCTCCGCTCTGAAATCACCCTCGTAACCGAAGTTGTCTATACTCGTCCATTTCCATTTTCCCTCGTATTTACCGTCTTCAAATTTGCCTATCAGCCATGTATCGATATCCACATCGGTAGGGTTCAGATTTACAAATATCGAGTCACCTTTCCTGTAACCTTCAAGATAACCGGTACCGAACTGTTTGCCGCAGTTAGTACAGTAACGAATCTCTCTTATATTCCAGTTACCGGTTATCCTGTTCGAGTCCGCTTCGTTTAAATAAATAGTTCCCTCACCTACCAAATCGCCGAGAAAGTTATAGCTCCGGTAAATGTAGCTTCCGTAAGGAGAATCTTTAGCGACCTCCTCTGATGAGCAGGATAAAAGCAGAAGCAGAACAACGGAAACAAAAGATGTTATTATTATCTTTTTCATTTTATGCTCTTAAATTAATTAACTGTTAAATCGCTCCTCAATTAAAATCACTCTTCCCGGTTCCAATGTCAACAGATTAAAACAGAACCGGTTCCCGCATAAAAAACATTTTCTGCATCGCATAAAAATATTATCTTTGCAAATTCATATCTACAAAACGGAGAAGCTTGTGGCGGGAGAATCATCAAACGAAAAGAACACAAACGGGGGATGGAAATTTCCGAAAGCATTCTGGACGGCAAACATTGTCGAGTTGTTCGAAAGGGCGGCCTACTATGCGGTGTTTATTGCGATAACATTGTACCTTTCGAGGGTTGTAGGGTTTAACGATATAAACGCTGCATGGATCGGCGGGGCATTTTCAGCCGGGTTATATTTTTTGCCGCCGTTTACCGGAGCGTTTGCCGATAAAATAGGTTTCAGGAACGCTGTTATTCTTGCATTCGGTTTGCTCACTTTAGGATACTTTACGTTAGGAGCGCTTCCGTACAAACCGGTAGTAATTCCCGCGCTTGTTGTTCTGATGTTCGGCGGTTCGTTTATAAAATCTATTATTACCGGAACCGTTGCCAAAACCACAAGCGAAGAAACCCGTGCAAGGGGCTATTCAATTTTTTACGGGATGGTTAACGTTGGTGCTTTCCTCGGTAAAACGTTCGCTTATCCGTTGCGGCTGGAATGGGGACTCCGCTCGATTAACTTTTATGCCGCTGCGATGACACTGATTGCGTTGATAATTGTTTACTTCTACTATAAAAATGTTAACAGCGACGGTGAAGGAAGATCGTTCAAGGAAGTATGGACATCGTTTGTTAAAGTTGTTACCAACATCCGGCTTATCACATTGATTTTTATTGTAAGCGGATTCTGGATAATTCAGCATCAGCTTTATGCAACCATGCCTAAGTACGTTTTAAGAACCGTCGGTGAACATGCATCGCCCGAATGGATTGCGAACGTTAACCCGTTTGTTGTTATGACTACCGTTGTTTTCATAACCAACATGATGCGAAAAGTAAAAGCCGTTAACTCGATGATTGTAGGCATGTTCCTGATGCCTATTTCGGCTTTGCTTATGGCGTCGAGTAATCTGCTCGAATCTTTTGCCGGTCCGTCGGTCTCTTTCTTCGGATTATTCTCGGCACACCCGATAACAATTATGCTTATCGCCGGAATTATTGTGCAGGCACTTGCCGAAACTTTTATCTCACCACGCTACCTCGAATATTTTTCGCTTGTTGCACCGAAAGGCGAAGAGGGACTTTATCTCGGCTTCAGTCATCTCCACTCGTTTCTTTCGTCTTTGCTGGGATTCGGAATATCGGGCTACCTGCTTACCGAATACTGTCCCGACCCGAGAACATTAACGGCAGCGGAAAAGCTTCACGCTTATGATCATGCTTATTATATATGGTACTACTTTGCGGCAATAGCTTTAGCTGCTGCGATAGCTTTAATTATTTATAAACATGTTTATAAGAGAATTGATAAGAGGAACGCAGCATAATCATTAATTTTAATTAAAGTGGTAGTAGCCCAAATAATAAAATAATTCGGACAGTCTCGGTTTGTATTTTAGCTTTATATTTTTTGTCTTCTGTTTATTGATCCTCTACGAGGATATGTTTGTTTTTTTCTTTCTTTTCTACAATAATTGAACATCTACGATGTTCTTTGCAAGTGTAAGTTTGTCCCGCTTTTTCTTTAATCCAAATCATCACCGGAACTTTTTTACAACCAATTAAATGTTATCTCCATTCCGCAATTAACCTCGTAGAGGTTATATTATTGTAGCAGCATTTCAACCATCATCAGGTATTAAAAACCTCGTAGAGGTTTAATAAATTTCCGGTTTGTGAAACATCTGTCCAAAATAAATTTCTCTGAAATACCGGCAGAGTAAAAATTAAAATGGGTTACAGGTGTTTATATTCGTTTCATTTGTAAGAGGAAGTCATCCCTCTTTAATTCCCCTCTTCCTTTCCGGGAGAAGAGGGAGAGGGTGCCGGGTTGCAGTTTTTGTAAAAATGTTTAATTCTGCTATTAAAGGATGAATAGTTACTCAATAAAAAAATATTTTGGACAGCAATGACCGAAACAAGCTCTTAAAGTTAATAACTAAAATAAAATTAGGTATTGGCAATTTAATTGTCTATGTTTGTTACCTACGGAAAAAGTCCGGATTTTTATTTATTATATTTTAGAGGTTCTATAGTGAGCACTAAGTTATTTGTGGGTTCTCTCCCCTGGTCGGTAAACGACGAAGAGCTAAAGGAAACATTTGAAAAACATGGAACTGTAGTTTCAGCAAAAGTAATTACAGACCGCGACACCCAAAGGTCCAGAGGTTTCGGTTTCGTTGAGATGGAGAGTTCTTCAGATGCAAACAATGCTATTGCAGCATTGAATGATTCAGAATTAAACGGAAGAAATATCGTTGTTAACGAAGCTAAATCGCGCAACTAAAAGAATATTTTTTTAGATTTCTGAAAGAGGCGTCTTTTTTAAGACGCCTTTTTTATTTTAAACACCATTCGTTAATTCCAACCTTAACGCGGCACAGCCGTCAACCAAATAACAAATATAAAACGAAGGTTAAGTTACTTTAACCATTCAATCAATCCGTCATTTGTCATTGATAGTTATTTATTGTCATTTGTTGTGAGGAGTGTTCGTGGTGCTGGGTTCGTAGTTCGTGGTTTAACGTTCGACGTTCCATGTTTATTGATCATAATCTTGTAATTTTGTAATCTTGCAACCTGTCTGCCGATAGGCAGGTCTTGTAATTATTATTTATCCATCCATACAATTATTCAATCAACCAAGCATCTATTCTTTTATTTAATAGTAAAAATGATACTATATGTAAAATCCTGACAAAAAACCAAAAATATGAGTGAGGATATTATACTACCCATAATAAAACCAACAGAAAACCACACTCCCAAAATCCCACAATTCAATTATGTCTTACTTTTAAGAATTGACTTACATATAAAAATTGTCTAACTTTAAATCAAAACATAAGGAAGGATGATAAAAATGTACACGGGATATGTTACATCGAAAGGGCAGTTGGTAATACCGGCAAAGCTGAGAAAGAAATTCGGAATTAAAACCGGAACACGGGTGAACTTTTTTGAGGAGAGAGACGGAATAAAAATTATTCCGGTTACAAAGGAAATAATCGAAGCGAATAAAGGATTTTTAGGAACAAAAGGAAAACTCCTTAAATCTCTTATGGAAGAGAAAAAGAAAGAACGCGAATTATGAAAAGATACGTTCTGGACAGTTATTCGCTTTTGGCTTATGCAGAAAACGAAAAGGGAGCCGATGATGTGGAGGATATTTTAATAAAGGCACTTGATAACAAAACAGAGTTGTTTCTGTGCATAATTAATTGGGGAGAGATGTATTACATTGCGTTACGTGAAGGCGGTAAAGAAAAAGCCGAACTTTATAAAAATACTTTTGCACGCTATCCGATTACTATTGTTGAAGCAAATAAAGAATTAACAATAAAGGCAGCCGGCTACAAAGCTTTTCATAAAATATCTTATGCAGATGCTTTTGCCGCCGCATTGGCGAAGATGAAAAAAGCACAGTTGGTAACAGGCGATAAAGAATTTAAAACGCTCGAAAAAGAAATTAAGATTAAGTGGATATAATCAGCCCACGACTTAAGAGACCGTGTGAAAGTTACTAATTTACATTAACACCGGAATTTAGAATCTGTTGCAGAACTAATATTAGTCACTCTGAACGGAGTGAAGGGTCTCGATTTTTATAAGAATGAGATTCTTCATTCCGCTTCGCTACATTCAGAATGACAATTCTGACTTGTGCAACACTAACTTTATTCCGG